>JAZRLU010000139.1:0-5304 GCA_045647045.1 Eubacteriales bacterium | reverse complement strand
CGGTGGGCTTGAAGGGCACCTGGCACTCGCTACCGCACTGAACGCATACTGCAGGGAACATTTCTCTTGTGCCCTTGGTTGCATTCTTTCTTGCTGCACGGCAGTCCTTGCATCTGGTAGGCTCGTTCTCAAAGCCCTTGGGTGCATAGAATTCCTGCTCACCTGCGGTGAACACGAAATCATTGCCACAATCTTTGCACTTCAATGTCTTGTCCTGGAACATGTTTGTTTTTCCTCACTTAAAATTAGGTTTTATTTTTTGCCCTTAGACGGATTCCAACCGACGCCTTTGTAAACAACGCTCTCCCTTAAGCTACTTGGGCATATAAGCTAACAGAAATTAAGCAGTATATCGCAAATATCGCGGTTTTTGCGAAGATTGCGCGATATACGGTTTTTGGCGTTATCTACAGATTTTGCACTCTTACCGAGCTTTGCCGCAATATCCCGTGTCGTATAGCGCTCAAACGTAAGCCTGAACACCTCAAACTCATACTCCGAAAGCACGGTGGCGGCTATCGCCATCACACGCTCGCAAAGATCGCGCGTAACAACGAAGGACTCGATATCCACACCGGATGCGACACGGTCTGCATCGCAAAGCTCTGCCTGGATGGCATTGCGGGGGGAATTTTTTGATAAGAGCGTACGGAGCTTATTGGCTATGCAGATATCTGCATACAAGCCGAAGGTAACGCCGTTACACCTTTCGGGATCGTAAGAAAGCGCTGCATTATGTAATGCTATCCTTGCCTCTTGCATAGCCTCAAGCGGATCTACCACGTCACCCGAAAGGCGGGATACGCGGCTTTTTAACAAGGGCGTGTAGCGTGAAAGGAGCTCTGCAAATGCCTCATCCGCGCAGGGTCCCGTACGGATAAACGATAGCAGCATAGCCAGATCACAGTTTTTCAACGAGTTCATACTTTCTCCAAAGGTTATATAGATACATTATATATTGGTTTTCTTTGTTTGTCAATACTTTTGTTTAAAAATGTTCCAAAATTATACATCTTTTTTGGTTGAGCTTACAATTTTGAACTATTTTACACACATTTTTGTGTTAAAATTGTTTAAAATGACGGCGTTACGACATAAATTCTATCCTGCCGGTAACACAGAAAAGAATGCCCCTATATATGCTATCGGGATTTTTTTCAAAATTGGCAATTATTTTTTCCGCTTCTGCCCTTGAGCTGACGTTAAGGGTGAGCGAAAAGAGCTTGCCATCTGCATTTTCCGCACCGACGGTGACCTCAAAGGTCTTATCTGCCGTTTGACGGACGGAGGATGCTATGGATGCATTGGTACGGGAGAGCGAGATGTATTTTGCGGCACTCCTGATGCTTGCTTCTCTGAAGGCGGGATCGAGCCTATCGTAAAGCTCGGCGGCGATAAGCCTGCCGCTCTCGGATATCATATAATATCTTGTGCCGTCTATTTCGTCAAAAAGAAGGTGCTCCGCATCGGCAAGCTCGCGCAAGCAAGCCTCATAGTCAAAGGTCATATCCGCAACGTTGTCGCTTATTATTCTGGTAAGCGTTGTGAAATCTATCGGATATTTAATATTATCAAGAAGGAACAAAAGGAATACCTTAATATCCGTTATGCTCTTCAAGCGAATCTTTTCTTTATTTTTCATTTTTTATCCTTTTATCCGTAGTAAAAAGCATTGGCTGCCGCGTATGAACGGCAGCCAAAATTATTAATCCTCGAGATAATCTCTGTAGTTTTTCTGCTTTGCTTCCTTGAATCCGAAGTGACCGTATCCGTCTGCAACTACCTTGGAAAGATCCTTGCTCATAAATGCAAAGCTCTGATTGTATACAAGGGGAACGATACAAGCGGAATCAATAAGATGCTCCTCTGCATCGTGAAGAAGCTCCGAGCGGCGCGCCTTGTCTGCCGTATCAAAGGCGGAAGCTATAAGCTCATCGTACTCCTCATCCGCATAGCCGCCGAAGCTGCCGTATTTTTCGGTGAGGTAAGGAAGCTTAACGCCCGATCCGCTGTAATCGGTGGAGAATGCTGCAAGTGCAACGAATGCATCCTGCGAGAACATCTGCCAATCTACTGCAATAACGTCAAAGTTGCGGTTTCCGCGAGCAGCAGCCTTTACGATAGTCTGTATCTCGGAATCAAGAATAACGCTACCGTCGGAAAGAGTGGTGGAAACAGAGCCTACGGGAACAACGGTAACGCTGATGCCGTGACCGAGGGACTCCCAAGCTGCCTCTACAAGAGCTGCGATGGCAAGCGACTCCTCGTCATCATTAACGGTAAGCTCAAAGCTTGTATCAATGCCGGAAAGATTTACACCGTCAAGAAGCGCCTTAGCCTCGTCAACCTTTGCACAGGTGGAGATAAGAGCATTCTGCCTGAAGGTCTTGCCGGTTGCGGTATCAACTATGCAATCGGGAAGGAAGCCCGTAGCAGCCTTACCAAAGGTAATGGCATCGATTATTGCATTACGGTCGATAACCATGGAAAGCGCCTGTCTTACCTCTTTTATAGCGAAGAGGTCGTTATCGGTATTGAATACGTAAGTATAGGTGGAGAAATCATCTGCAACCTTTGCGGAGGATGCATTATCCTTTCTGTCCGCAAGAGAAGCATCACACATATAGAACACGGTCTTGTTCTCGATATCGGAGTAGGTTATCTCCTGCTCACCGAATCTGGTAAGAACGGAAACAAGCTGACCGGGTCTTACGTGATTATCGTAATCAACAACGGAGGGAGACTGATAGTAGCCGGTGTTACGTACAAGGGTAAACTCGTTATCCTCCTCATCAACGTTACCGATCATGAAAGGACCGTTGGAGATAGCGGAGTTAACAAGCTTGGACCAGTAACCGGATGCGTACTCTGTTGCGATATCCTGACGGATGGGAGCGGTAGCAACCGATGCAAGATTCTTAAGAAGCTGCTCGTAATTTGCACCCTCACGGTAATTGATGGTGATCTCATAAAGGCCTGTAGCAACAGCGCCGAACTCATAAATGGAGCTTACGGTACCGTTCTTGATCTCTGCAGCGTTCTCTATATCGTAAAGGAGAGCTGCAGCGGGATTAGCCTTATTGGGGTTAAGAAGAACGTTGCACCAAGAGTATATGAAATCATCTGCCTTAACGGGTGCACCGTCAGACCAGTAGGACTCTCTGAGAGTTATAACGATAGTTCTCTCGTTTTTGTCTACCTCATAGTCCTCAGCCATACCAAGCTCAAGCTTACCCTTTGCATTAAGAGTGAACAAAGGCTCGAAAAGAAGGCTCATAACGCTTTCTGCGTTGCTGTCTACGTAATAATCGGTAGGATCGAAATCATAGATCCTCTCACCAAGGTATACCTTGATCTGTGCGCCGTCATCCTTCGGTGCGCCGCAGGACGCAAGCACTACCGTACAAGATGCGAGCAATGCAAGAGCAAGCACCAAACTGATTATCTTTTTCATATTAGTCCTCCAAAGATTTGCTTTACTCATATATTTTAGCACAAAATAAAATCTTTTTCAATGTTTATTTGCCTAACCGTGATTTTTCGTCCAATTGCACAAAATATGTGTAACATATTGTAGATTTTTCACAATTAGGAATAAAGATGCGAGGTATGGAAAATAATGCTTAAAAAAGCAAGGAGGAAATGAAAATGGAGCGCGATTTTTGTGAAAGAGGCGGGTACGTGTCGGATCTTGCATGCGAAAGGCGGCGTGCCGACCTTACCGTGGAGGGCGTTGAGCGCACAACGGAGTGCAAAGACGGTTTTTCCTGGGAGCGCATAAGGATAAACAGCACCGAGGGGGCAAGGATGATAGCACGGCCCATAGGATGCTATGACACGCTTACCCTGCCGAGAATGGACAAGCTTTCCGAAGAACAGATCGATGATGCGGGAAACGAGATAGCAAAGGAGCTGTGCCTTGCCGTGGAAAGGCTTGGCATCTACCCCGAAAGGCTGCTGATAGTGGGGCTTGGTAACCGCGATCTTACCCCCGATTCCATAGGCCCGCGAGTGGCATCCGCCATCAATGCCACAATGCACCTGCCCGATTATGACAGAGGACTGTTTTACGAGCTTGAATGCTCGGAGATCGCCGTGCTTACCCCCGGAGTTTCATCACAAAGCGGAATGGACTCCTGCGAGCTTATCGGTGCGGTGTGCGACAGAATAGAGCCGGATGCCGTAATAGCCGTTGATGCGCTTGCATCCGCCTCACCGAGCCGCCTTGGCACAACGGTGCAAATATCCGACACGGGTATTTTCCCCGGAAGCGGTATTGGGGCATCTCACGGTGAGCTGACCGTTAAAACAACCGGAGTACCCGTTATAGCGATAGGTGTTCCTACCGTGATAAACGCCCGTGCTTTTGCACACGGGGGTGGGGATGCGGGATTTGACGGTATGTTTGTCTCCCCAAAGGAGATAGACGGAATTGCATCTGCCGCATCGAGGATAATAGCCATAGGTATCAACCAAGCATTCGGCATAATCTGACCGTTACCCCACATACGTGTAGGATTTTGACAAAAAAGAGCAAACGTACAAGGCCGTGTAGGCTTATACGCTTGCTCTTCCGTAATTTGTTTTTTTTGGATCCGAAAAAAAGAATTGATTTTAATTTTCAGTCTACGTCATCAGTATACGAAATCAAACTCGAAATCGTATATAGATACGGTATCTCCCTCTTCTACACCTGCCTCGCGCAGCTTTGCGATAACACCGTTTTTGATAAGCACGCGCTGGAAGAAGTTAAGGGACTCGTAATCGTTGAAGTTGATGCGCGACATAAAGTCGAAGAGCCACTGACCTTCCACAACGAAGATCTTGCCCTCGCGGCGCACCGTGGTCTCGGAAACGTCGTTTTCGGAAACGGCGGGCTCTTGCTCTGCATACTCGGGCTCATATACCGTAAGAGGCGGAAGCTCTGCGAGCATTTCCCACGCTACCTTTACAAGATCCTCAAGACCTTCACCCGTAATAGCTGACACGGGTACTACTCTTCTGCCAAGAGACTCGCAATATTCAAGGAACTGTGCCACGTAGGGCTCATCGTCCCAAAGCACCGAATCTATCTTATTTGCAACTATTATCTGCGGACGCTCTGCGAGCTCGGGGGAGTATTTTTCAAGCTCGGTATCGATCTTTTCAACCGCGCTTATGGGATCCATACCGTCTGCCATAGAAATATCGACAACGTGCAAAAGAAGCCTGCATCTATCGGTATGGCGGAGGAATGCGTGACCGAGGCCGAGGCCTTCGGATGCGCCCTCGATAAGACCGGGGATATCAGCCGCGAGGAATCCC
>JAZRLU010000138.1:0-3202 GCA_045647045.1 Eubacteriales bacterium | reverse complement strand
ATCTTGCAGTAGGCGATACTATGCTTCTTCCCGAGAGCTATGAGCTTGCAGGCTACAACTTCACCGGTTGGTATAACGCTCCCGGTGCAGCAGAGGATAACGGTGCACAGTATAACGGCAACGTATTCCTTTCAAACAGCTCCGTTACCCTTTATGCAAACTGGACTCCCCGTGATTATAACGTTAAGTTCGTTGGCATTGACGGTACTGTTACCAACGTTGCAAACGATGAGACTGTTACCGTAACCTATTCCAAGAGCTATGAGCTTCCCGTACCGATCTCCACCGATCCTGCAAAGGAGCTGTTCTTCGGTTGGTACACCGGTCCTTACGGTGCAGGCATTCAGCTTACAGACTCTAACGGTAAGAGCATAACCAACTACGCTCTTGCAAGAGATACCGTTGCATATCCCTTCTTCGAGGAAGGTCTGCTTGAATATACTATGCAGACAGACGGTACTTATGCCGTATCCAAGGGTCCCAACATCAGCAAGGCAACAAACATCGGTATTCCCGCAAGCTACAAGGGCATACCCGTTACGGTAGTTCTTGAGAACGCATTCTCTTATTGCGATTCTATCGTAACCATCTCCATTCCCGATACTATTACTCTTATAGGTACAAGCGCGTTCAATACCTGCCGCAGCCTTAAGGAGATCAATATAGTTAACGTTGATCCCGACGGCACCTATGAAAGACTTTATTCCTCTTACGAGGGTGCGCTTATCAAGCACGATATCGCAGGCAACTACCTTGAGATAGTTCCCAGAGCTATGACCGGTAACTACAACGTTCCCGATACTGTAGACCGTATCCGTATCAAGGCGTTCCTTAACTCCCGTCTTACCTCTGTAGTTATCTCCGATAGCGTTACCTACGTAGCATCCGGCGCATTCTATTCCGCAAACTCCCTTCAGAGCATTCTCTTTGAGGAGGGCGGCAATAAGGATCTTGTTATTGAGAGTGACTTTATTACCAACTGCGCAAACGTAAAGACACTTAACCTCCCCGCAAGACTTTCCGAGTTCGATTACTTCGGACTTAACAGCGTAAGCTCACTTGAGGCTATCAACGTTGAAGCAGGCGGCAGCGTCTTCGGATCCGTTGAGGGTGTTCTTACAAACAGCGATACCGATACCATTTTCTATGCTCCCATAGCATACAAGGCTGCCTTCACCGTTCCCATGGGAATAAGAAGCATAGCAGACCTTGCATTTGAGGGCCGTGCAGGTATAACAAGCGTTGTTATTCCCGCATACGTAAATGAGATCGGCTACCGTGCATTCGCAGGCTGCACCAATATTGAAACCGTTACCGTAAACGGTAACCGTAACTCCGAGCTTTATATAGCAGACGAGGCATTCGCAGAGTGCTCCAAGATCACATCCGTTTCTATCCTCGGTAACGGTAAGGATACCGTTGATGAGGGCGCTACGGTTATAGGTGCAGGCGCATTCTATGCAGGCTCTGCGCTTAAGACCTTCACAGTAGAGAAGGGCGCAAACGTTGCATACGTTGGCGATAGCGCATTTGCAGACTGTGCAAATCTTGCAACCGTTGATTTTGCAGAGGGCTGTGTTGTAAGCGCAATAGGCTCTTACGCATTCTCCGGCTGTACCGCACTTCGCGAGATCGAGATCCACAATACCACCTCCGAGATCGGTGAGGGTGCATATGCAGAATGCTCTGCGCTCAGAACCGTTTCCTTCGCAGAGGGCGGATGCGAGATCGCATTCGGCGGATACGTATTCCGTAACTGTACAAATCTTGAAACCATTTATCTTCCCGCAACCGTAACCGAGTTCCAGGGCTCTGCATTCCTTGGCTGCGATGGCATCAAGGATATCGTAGTAGATCCTGCAAACACGGCACTTAAGGCTATTGACGGTGTTCTTTACGATTACGATCTTACCGAGCTTAAGTTCTATCCCATCGGTAAGGATGCAGATCTTACCGTTCTTCCTTGGGATACCATTACCACTCTTGGTGATGCAGTATTCATGGGCAACGTTAAGATCCGTAGCATAACCATTCCCGCAAAGATCACAAGCATCGGTGATAACGCATTCAAGGGCTGTCTTAACCTTTCAAGCGTTACCTTTGAGCAGGGCGGCACCGCTCTTACCGTAGGTAACAGCGCATTTGAAAATTGCGGAAACCTTAAGGGTATCACTCTTCCCGAGTATACCTCCTCTATCGGAGAGTACGTATTCAACAATACTCCTCTCGCAGCCTTCACTCTTCCTTCCGCAATTACCGTAATCCCCGCATTCGCATTTGCACGCACCAATATTGAAAGCTTCGTTATTCCCGCAAACGTAACCTACGTTGGCGAGGGTGCGTTCAGCAATGCAAGAAAGCTTGCAAGCCTCGTTATCGAGGAGGGTGCAGAAGACCTCGTTATCTCTGCGGCATCCGCAAGCGATACCGGTGTATTCTATTACACCGCACTTACAACCGTTAACATTCCCGCAAGAGTAACTGCGATCGGTGCCGAGGCATTCCGCGGCATAGCTGCTCTTACCTCCGTTACCTTCTCGGCTAACTCTAAGCTTTCCGTTATCGAGACCAATGCCTTCCGTGAGACCGGAATGAACGCTATCATTCTTCCCGAAGGACTTGTAACGATAGGCAACAACGCATTCTACAAGGCAAAGCTTGCAACCGTAACCGTTCCTACCACGGTAGCTACAATAGGTGACTATGCGTTTGCAAATATGCCTCTTACCTCGATCACGTTTACCGCAGGCGGAACGGAACCCCTTTACATAGGTCAGTATGCATTCCGCAGCACTTCCTTCACAAGCATTACGCTTCCCGAGCGCCTTATGGAGCTTTATACTACCGAGATAGTTAACGGAAATATGCTTGTAAAGCACGTTGACCGCTTGTTCGAGAGCAATTCCAAGCTCACTGCTATCAACGTTGATCCCGCAAATACTAAGTTCGCATCCGTAGACGGTGTTCTTTACGAAAAGGATTCCGCGGGTAATATCGCAACCCTTGTATTCTGCCCGAGAGCAAAGACCGGTACTGTAACCGTACCCAAGACCGTAACCACGGTTGATACTCTTGCATTCGCAGCAGTTAAGGTATCAAGCATCGTATTCGAAGAGTATGCTGCAAACGATCCTAACTACGGCGTTGGCACTCTTACCATAGGCTCCACCGAGGCGCCTTACAACTCGGGTGTTATTACGGT
>JAZRLU010000137.1:0-1284 GCA_045647045.1 Eubacteriales bacterium | reverse complement strand
TCATCGTGATCGTGGTGGTGCTCACCGTGGCCGTGATGGCCGTGGCAGCCGCATTCGCAATCCTCATCGTGATCGTGGTGGTGATGGCACTCGCAGTCCTCACCGTGATCGTGATGATGGTGGCACTCGCACTCCTCATCGTGATCGTGGTGGTGATGATGGTGGTGATGTGCCTCCTCTTCAAGCTTTTCAAGCGCCTCTGCCAGTGTATCGCGGCGCTCCATTGCACTGAGTATCTCTGCACCGGTAAGTTTAGATATAGGAGTTGTTATCATAACCGCATCGGGGTTCTTTTCCTTGATAAGAGCTACAGACTCCGCAACCTTCTTTTCGGATGCGGTATCGGTATGCGAGAGCACTATTGCGGATGCGTAGGTAACCTGATCGTTATAGAACTCGCCAAAGTTCTTCATATACATTCTGCACTTGCCTGCATCGGCAACGGTGGTAAAGCAATTAAGCTGTGCATCGGGGGTATCAAGCTTTTTAACCGCCTTGATGATATCGGAAAGCTTGCCAACGCCCGAGGGCTCTATAATTATTCTATCGGGTGCAAAATCGGAAAGCACCTTTTCAAGCGCCTTTGTAAAATCACCTACAAGAGAGCAGCAGATACAGCCGGAGTTCATCTCGGTTATCTCAATGCCCGCATCCTGAAGGAAGCCGCCGTCAATACCGATCTCGCCAAACTCGTTCTCTATAAGAACTACCTTCTCACCTGCATATGCCTCACTGATGAGCTTTTTTATAAGAGTGGTTTTTCCCGCGCCAAGGAAGCCCGAGAAAATATCAATTTTCGTCATTTTCGTTATTTCTCCCACAAAATATTTTATTTCTACCTTATATTATATACTATTCCGTTCCAATTGTCAAGGAACATCAGGCAAAAAAACGAATATAATATTTGTATATCTTATCGCAAAAGGAGTGCTATATGAGGATATTGCTTATAAACGGCTCCGTGCACGAAAACGGTGCTACTGCAGGAGTGATCAACTGCATAAGGGATGAATTTATAAGGCTTGGTGACACGGTGGACACCGTGCATATAGGGGCAGGTGCACGCCACACCTGCCTTGCTTGCGGCGGATGCGGTGGCGGCAAGGGCTGTGTGATGGGAGATATAGATGAGCTTTCCGCGCTTGCCGCCCGTGCAGACGGCATTATTGTGGCAACGCCCACGCACTACGCCGCCCCCTGTGCCACCCTGTGCGCCGCCCTTACGCGCCTTTGCAAAAGCTGCAAAGGGGAGCTTTTCGGAAAATACGTTGCCACGGTAGCCGT
>JAZRLU010000136.1:0-2705 GCA_045647045.1 Eubacteriales bacterium | reverse complement strand
TTATAGCAAATATGGTGCTTTATCTTTCCTCTGATCTTGCAGGATTTATCACGGGTGAGAACGTTTGCATCGACGGCGGTATGACGCGGCAGATGATCTACCACGGTGATTGTGGCTGGATACTGAATAACGATAATAAATAAACGGAGGTGCTATTATGGCATACGTTGCCTCGGGGGCAAGATACGGTAGTATGAAATATAACAGATGCGGAGAGAGCGGCTTAAAGCTGCCTGCCGTGTCACTCGGCCTTTGGCACAATTTTGGCGCTAATGACGATTTTGAAAATATGAGGGCGATGTGCTTTACCGCCTTTGATAACGGTATCACGCATTTTGATCTTGCAAACAATTACGGCCGCCCCGTGTTCGGCAGCGCAGAGGAAAACTTCGGCAAGATCCTGCGCGAGGATATGCGCGCCTACCGTGATGAAATGATAATAAGCACCAAGGCGGGCTATACGATGTGGGAAGGACCGTACGGTGACTTTGGCAGCAGAAAGTATCTGCTTGCCAGCTTAGACGCAAGCCTTAAACGCCTTGGCGTTGACTACGTGGACGTGTTCTACCACCACCGCCCCGACCCTGATACGCCGCTTGAAGAAACAATGGGCGCGCTTGATCAGGCGGTAAAAAGCGGAAAGGCGCTTTATGCAGGACTTTCAAACTACAACGGTGAAACAATGGCGCGTGCCGCAGCAATACTCCGCGAGTTGCATTGCCCGTTCGTTATAAACCAAAACCGTTATTCCATTTTCGATCGCAAGGTGGAAGAAAACGGCCTTTTAGATGCGGCAAGGGAAGAGAAAAAGGGCGTTATCGTCTTTAGCCCCTTGGCGCAGGGCTTGCTTACCAACCGCTATCTCGGCGGCATTCCAAGTGATAGCCGCATCCGCACAAGCGGAATTTTCTTAAAGGAAAGCAATCTTACCGAAAAGAGGCTGGAGCAGATCCGCGCACTCAACGAGATCGCCCTGCAAAGAGGCGAAAGCCTTGCGCAAATGGCGCTTGGTTGGGTATTGCGCCGTGACGAGGTCACAAGCGTGCTCGTTGGCGCATCCAAGCCCTCGCAGATCCTCGATAACCTCGGCGCAATATCCTGCGCCCCCTTCAGCGAGGAAGAGCTCGCTGCGATCGATAAGATAGCCATTGAATGAAAAGACTATAAATAAAAATCGTGATTAGAATGTTATATTCTGATTGCGATTTTTGGGATGTACTAATTTCCCAAAATGCAACCACACAAAAAGCATACAATAGCATGTAGCATATGCAAAAATAACCGAGTAGATGATTTTTGTAAAAAGTGCCAAAAATGCACTTCATGGTGTATAATAGAATTCAAAAGCGGTTCATTTAATTCGCAAGCGAAATGTAAAACGTTTTTCGAAATCACGAACGAAAATTTGGATGAACTGAAAATGTAAAAGGAGTTCCTGAATGCTTTATGGTATAAACGAAAAGGGTGTTAGAATAGAGGCTGACATTGCTAGCAAGGATGAAATTTATACATGCCCCATATGCGGTAATCGGTTGTTGTTAAAAAGAGGGGCAGTTAATGCCGATCATTTCGCTCATGAAGCGAATGCGTGTGAAGATGATTGGAACTATGATATGTCCCGGTGGCACAGAAGAATGCAAAGTTGTTTCCCCGAAAATTGCCGGGAGGTTGTTGTTGCTCATAAAGGCAAAAAGCATCGAGCGGATGTTTTGATTGGTGACATTGTTTTGGAATTTCAATATAGCTCGATTTCCGCAGCTGAATTTGAAGATCGAAATGCCTTTTTCAAAAATGCAGGATATAGATTAGCATGGGTGTTTAATTTGAGCCAAGTTGCAGAGGAAAATATATACGTATCTGAAGACAATAGAGATGTTATGGTTTGGAAGCATCCAATGCGTATTTTTGCGAATGCAGACTATCTCGGCGAGAAAAACCAAAGATTTGCACTATGGTTTTCTTATCATGGAGATGAAGAGTTCGAAGAGTGCGGTATGGAAACCCTCGAAAGAGTCATTTGGGCAATCAAAGATGATTACGAATGCTATTCTATGCGGAGGTTTGTTACTTCTGATAATATAATCGTACTAGATGGAAAATCGCAGATAAACCCTAACCACTTCTTTTATTCCAGTAAAGAATTTTTTAAAGAAGAGTTGGTAAAGTTAAAAAATGCGCGATCTTTTTCTGTGAAGTATAGCGGTAAAAAAGGAGAGCCCAAAGAGTCGTATATATGCCCTAGGGATAAAAAACACTTTGGCATATACATATGGGGCGAATATGGCTGTGCTTATTGTAGATATTGTTATATGATTGCTAAAAGTGAAAAAGATGATCACAAAATGTACGCTTCATATTGCTGCTACCCTAAACCGGTTAGAGAATGGTATGAGGACGCTTTTGATGGGGAATATGAATGCGATTGTGTACATGTTTATGAAATATAAAATGTAGAATATAAAATATATTTTGTCAGTATTGAAAAAAGGCTTATTCAACCCACGAGAGGGAAGAATAAGCCTTTTTGTTAAGTTGGTAGGGGGACGTGCCGTAATTTACGCGTATTCCTCGTCTTTATTCGGCAGGGCGATTATTGAATCGTGCTCCGAGATGAAGGATATTGAGTACTTGTATGCCCATACGGCGGCATCGTCATCGTCGTAAAGGTTAACCAGCACAGCTATCATATCGTAATTGCCCGATGC
>JAZRLU010000135.1:0-5165 GCA_045647045.1 Eubacteriales bacterium | reverse complement strand
TGCAGAGTAGCTGTGATAGTGTCCAAGCGCAAGGTAGTCTATATTTTTGTCTGCTATATCGTTAAGACCTATAACGTCACCCTCTGCACTCCTCTCCCGCAGCTCACCGTGGAGAACTACGATGTTCACCGAAAACGGGTCGGTCATAAGAGAGTCAAACATTCCCGCGGCGGTTTCGCTTCTGCCGTAAATTGTAACCGTGCCAAAATTCACGCTGCTCCAGCTCTTGCCGAAAACGTAGAGATTTTCAGGCACGTCCCCGTGCTTGGTAAGCACGTCACGCTCGTGATTTCCGGGCAGGTAAAAGAATCTTATATCGGGTGCACCCTTTATAACCGAAAGCACGGAATCAAGCTCGCGCTTGGTTATCCTCTCGGAGTCAAAAAGATCTCCCGCAATTATAATTCCCCCGGCGCCGTGATGCTCAGCCGCGCGCGTAAGGCGCAGCATATTTTCCGTAAGCTCGCGCCGCCTTGCGCTTACCTTGGAGGATGGCAGGCGTGTTGAAAGCTTGGATGCAAGATGTATATCAGACGTATGTATGAGCTTCATATTACCGCTCCTTTCTGTAATCGGTGGGTGAGATACCGTATTTTGATGAGAATACCTTTGAAAAATAGGATTGATCGGAAAAGCCGCAGCCAAGCGCGATCTCGCTTACCGTAAGCGCGGTGTTTTCAAGCATCTTCTTTGCTCTTTCAAGGCGCATATTGTTTATGTAGGCGTTAACCGTTGTGTGGAATTCCTTTTTGAACTGCGATAGCACCGTTGATTTTGAATATCCTATCGCATTGCATATGTCCATTACCGATATATGCTCGGTGTAATTTTCGTGTATAAACTGCATAGTCAGCTCCGCAATACTCGGCTTTGCGCCGGTTATCGCGTTTGAAAGAGTAAGGTAGCGTGCGCATATCGTCATAATGCTTACAAATGCATCAAGCATCTCGTGTGTGATAACGGGTATGCCGTTTACGATCTCCTTTGCAAGGCTTTTCGGTGCTCCGTAGCTCTCCAGCACCTCGCATGCGCCGCCGTCTGCCGTGGGGCGAACCTGCCCCATCATAAGAAAGCCCGTAAGCGCACCGAAATTATATAGGGGGCTTATTGCCTCCGTAAGCCCGTGATCACATTTGTATATATAGGTTTCACCTGTTTTCAGCACGTGCTCGCACGCCGCCCTGTCACATTCGCGGCAAATGCGGTAGGCCTCCCCCGAGCTTTTTTGTATGTAGTCGCAATATCTGTTCTTTTCCTCGGGATAGGCGGCTATCTCTTCAAACGCCGTGTTGTGCAATGATACACGGAATCCCGATACCGTGTAAAGCTGTTTAAGCACGTTAACGATTTTTTCTTTGTTCATCGATACTCTTTCGGTTTGTAAATTATTTGCGAAATAAGACTATTTTACAAATTATTATACTATTTTATCTTGTAATTGTCAATGCTTTAATGTAAAATTATATATAATGAAAACATAGAGGTATCTTATGAGCTATTACATAGGCGTTGATCTCGGTGGCACCTCAATAAAGGTCAGCCTCGTTGATCCCACAGCTGAAAAAATAATAAATACCGTAAGCGCACCCACGCGTGCACCCCGCGCGGCGGAGGAGATAGCCGCCGATATAGTTAACCTTTGCAAAAGCGTTTCTTCCGACTTTGGAGTTTCGTTTGAGGATGAGGTTGCCTGGATAGGCGTTGCCACTCCCGGTATAGTAAAAAACGGCACGGTTCTTGATGCAACCAATCTCGGTTGGAAAAACGTGCCCCTTTCAATGCTGCTTGAGCGCATGAGCGGCAAGGATATCCATCTTGCCAACGATGCAAATGCTGCGGCATATGCAGAGGCTCTTTGGGGCGTTGGTAAGGGCAAAAGTGCGCTTGTTGCCCTCACACTCGGCACGGGTGTCGGTGGCGGTATCGTTATCAACGGTAAGATATGGGACGGTTTTAACGGCTTTGCCGCAGAGATAGGTCATATGACTATCGATATGGGCGGCAGGGAATGCGGCTGCGGCAAGCGCGGATGCCTTGAGGCATATTGCTCCGCTACTGCGATCGTAAAGGAAAGCCGCCGTATGATGGGGCTTTACAGTGACAGTAAGATGTGGCAGCTCGCAGGCGGAGATATCGGTGCGGTAAATGCAAAAACACCGTTTGATGCGGCACTTCTCGGCGATTATGCGGCAACCTACGTTGTAGAGTCGTTTATAACGCATCTTGCGTGCGGAGTTTCAAATATTATTAACGTTTTTCAGCCCTCTGTCGTATGTATAGGAGGAGGGGTTTCTGCGCAGGGAGATGCACTTCTTGTACCGCTTTGCGATAGGGTACGCCGCCTTTCCTTCGGTTTAACGGGCGGAAGAACAGAGGTTCTTATAGCAAAATACAAAAATGATGCGGGTATGATCGGCGCGGCTCTGCTCGGCATGCAGAAAAAGGATGAAGAGAATATGAGCGTAAGCGAGATCATAAGTGATAAGTTCCTTATTGAAGGACAGATAGTTGGTGCCATACCCTACGGTAACGGCCACATAAACGATACTTACCTTGTAACCACAAGGGTAAACGGCGGCGAGAAAAAATATATTCTTCAGCGCATAAATAAAAACGTTTTCAAAAATCCCGAGGCACTTATGAAAAACTTTGCCTCCGTCACCGATTATCTTGCACAAAAGGCGGAAAATGAGGGCAGAGACCCCTACCGCGAAACTCTGCGTATAATACGTACAAAGGACGGCAAGGATTACTTCCTCGCAACAGACGGTGACTATTGGCGTATGCTCGTTTACGTAACCGACAGTATGTGCTACGATAAGGTAGAGTGCCCCGAGCAGTTCTACGAAAGTGCTGTGGCATTCGGTAACTTCCAATACCAGCTTCGTGATTATCCTGCAGATACGCTCAACGAAACTATAGTTAATTTCCATAACACCCCCGACCGTTACAGGCAGCTTATGGATGCTGTAGAGAGCGATAAGTTTGCACGCCGTGCAGAGGTAGAGGCAGAGATCGCATTCGCTATGGAAAGGGAACAGTTCTGTGCAACTCTTGAGTGTGAGCACGAGGCAGGAAGGCTTCCCCTTCGCGTAACGCATAACGATACCAAGCTAAACAATATACTCTTTGACCGCAATAGCGGTAAGCCTATCTGCGTTGTGGATCTTGATACCATAATGCCGGGCTATTCCGTAAACGATTTCGGTGATTCCATACGCTTCGGTGCAACCACCGCCGTAGAGGATGAGGCAGATCTTTCAAAGGTTAATTTCGATATAGAGCTTTACGAGCTTTATGCAAAGGGCTTTATAGAGGGTGCCCGCGGCGGACTTACACAGGGCGAGCTTGATATGCTTCCCATAGCGGCAATAATGATGACGCTTGAATGCGGAATGCGCTTCCTTACCGATTATCTTTCGGGTGACACGTACTTCAAAACCTCGCGCCCCCGTCAAAACCTTGACAGAGCGCGTAATCAGTTCAAGCTCGTTTCCGATATGGAATCCTGCCTTGATCAGATGAAGCAAATAGTTAAAAAATACGTATAACAGGAGTGATATTATGAAGATATTCTATTCACAGACAAGGGATGAGGCAGGTAAGCTTGCTGCAGCAAGCATTGCCGCAGTAATAAAGGAAAAGCCCGATGCACTTCTCGGTCTTGCAACCGGCTCCTCTCCTATTCCTACCTATAATGCACTTATTGAAATGTATAACGGTAATGAAATAAGCTTTGCAAGCGTTAAGACCGTTAATCTTGACGAGTACGTTGGTCTTACCCCCGATCACGATCAGTCGTATGCTTACTTTATGTTCAAAAATCTGTTCTCACGAACCGATATAGATGTATCCAAAACAAATCTCCCAAGCGGCATTGCACAAGATCCCGCGGCAGAGTGCGCACGCTACAATGCGCTCCTTTCCTCGCTTGGAGACAGAGACGTGCAGGTGCTCGGTATAGGTCTTAACGGTCATATCGGCTTTAACGAGCCCTCCGATGTATTTGTAAAGGAGACAGAGCTTGTTGATCTTACCCCCTCAACGGTTAAGGCAAATGCGCGCTTCTTTGCATCCGAGAGTGACGTGCCCACGCAGGCATTTTCTATGGGTATAGGTCAGATCCTTCGCTCCCGCAAGATCATTCTTCTTGCCGACGGTGTTGCAAAGGCAGAGATCCTTGAGCGTGCGCTCTTCGGCACGGTAACCCCCGCAGTTCCCGCATCCATACTCCAGTTTGCTGAAAACGTAGAGGTATATGCAGATGCCGAGGCGCTTTCCGTGATCATTGAAAAGCATCCCGAAAGCGTTATCTACCAATAAAATCACAACAAAAAAACACGGTATCCGAAATTGATATGCATCTTCAAAAGCATCTGCGCTTTTGGGTTCGCTTCAAACGGAATGCCGTGTTTTTTTATTTACTTAATATATGCCTTTGCGATCCTTATTGCGATCTTGGGGCGATCGGATGCGCCGGTGGGCACGGATGCGATCTCGTCCACAACGTCCATACCGGATACAACCTTGCCGAATGCCGCATAGCTGCCGTCAAGGTGGGGGGCATTTCTGTGCATAATAAAGAACTGGCTGGATGCAGAGTTGGGCATCATAGATCTTGCCATTGAGATAACTCCGCGCTCGTGCTTAAGAGTGTTACGGGTCCAACCGTTGGATGCAAACTCACCCTTTATCTGCTTTTCCGATCCGCCGTAGCCTGTGCCGAGGGGATAGCCGCCCTGGATCATAAATACGGGGATAACTCTGTGGAAGGTAAGACCGTCGTAAAAGCCGCTATTTACAAGTGACTCAAAGTTTTTTACCGTTTCGGGGGCAAATTCGGGGTAAAGCTCAAGCTCGATCTTGCCGCCGTTTTCCATTTCGATAACAACCATTTTGTTTCTCCTTTGGTTAAAATTATATTTTCGGTCATATAATAATTCGGGGGAATTACCGTATGACAACAGAAAAACTTAGATTTTTTGCTTACCTTGGGATAACCGTGATATCCGCAGGGGTAATTTTAATAACGCTTGGTAAATATATAATACCTGCCGTGCTGCCGTTTATCATAGCCTGGGCTGTGGCTGCTGCGGTGCGCCGCCCTTCGGCATTTCTTTCGGGTAAAATACGCATACCAAGTCGGATCGTAGCCATGTCGTTCT
>JAZRLU010000134.1:0-1591 GCA_045647045.1 Eubacteriales bacterium | reverse complement strand
GCAGAAATCCGCGTGCACCTCCTCACCGTAAAGCGCAACCATATTTATGCTGCAGCGCTTTACAAGCTCCGCGGCGCGTACGCTGCCCGAATAGCCGTTATGATCGGTTATGGCGATCATATCCATACCCTCGGCTCTTGCCGCCGCGAGCCTATGATCAACCGATTCAAGCCCATCGGAGCAATTTGTGTGCATATGAAGGTCGCCCTTTACTACATAAAGTCCAAAAAGATCCTCGTCAAGCGCATAAAGAGAGAGCTCTATAGCTCTGCTATGACCGCCGCAATCCCCGCGCTTTTTGATCTTAAGGCAATACTCCTGCTCTCTTGCAAAGGTGTACTCAAATTTTATCTCGCCATCCTTCGCCTCGGCACAGAAAACCGAATACTCGGCAATACTGCGATCTCGTATTCGCCCTCAAAGGAAATGAAATCGAATTTGGCAGATACTGTAATAAGTGCCCTTGTATGGCTTCTTACTATACGGGGTGATACGGTAACGTATGACTTTATATTGATCATATGCACTCCTTGGTTAATTTCTTATATAACGTTTTTCATACTTTAAAAGCAAGGTGGAAAGCGGCAGGATAAGCAAGCCCGCAACGAGGTTTGAAATACCGTGCACCACGTCAAACGGAATGCCCGAGATTATCCAAGCCACGGTTTGATCAAAATCAAAGCCGTAGATCAGCGCCTGCGCGGGCGCGTAGATAGTGCCGTAAAGAAAGCCGTGAAGCGAGCATACCACCGGGTAAAGCACGGCAAGCAGCCCCTTGTGCCACGTGGGGCGTATCAGCATTGCCATACCCCAAAGCACGGTCCATACGTAAAGATAAGGTATCCACCAAAGCGAAAAGCCGCTGTATACCCCCTCTATGACTACGAATATGTATATCGGGATAAGCGCCTTTACCCTGTAAACAGCGGTAAAGACAACTATAAACATACCAATCAGATGAATGTTCGGTAAAAGCTCCATAAGTATTTTGGAAGCGAACATCAGGGCTCCGAGCATAGAGAAAACGCACATTTCTCTTACGCTTAAGCCGCGAGGCGTTGACCTGTTTTCGGACATAGATATTACTTAACGTATACGAGCTCGTAATGTGCTCCGTCCTGTATCTCGGTTGCATCTACGCCGGTAAGCATATACTCGCCGTCCTTATAGAATCCCCAATAGCTCTGATCTACGTCGTAATCCGCTACTATTCCGTTTACCTTTTTGATATAAAGGCCGTACTGGCTTTCCTCACCGTCTATAATACCGTGCTCAAGGAGAGCATCTCCGAGTATTGTTTCATCGGTGTTAACGGTAAAGGTAACAGACTCTTCCCCCGCCTTTACCTCAACGTAAACGGTAAGGGCGCCGCTGCCGAATTCCATATCGCGCCTATGTGTTGCATTTTCCCAAAGGCCCGTAGCATCTACGGTATTGCAGGCTACAAGCGTAAGGAGTGCGGCAAGCACAAGAGTGAGAACTAAAGCTGACGTAATTTTCTTTTTCATTTTTCTTTTCATCCTTTTCTTTTGTTTTTTGAAAGGATAAAATAAAAGCACCCTAAGTCGGATCGTAGCCATGTCGTTCTGTG
>JAZRLU010000133.1:0-9430 GCA_045647045.1 Eubacteriales bacterium | reverse complement strand
GGATAGAGTGCCGCGCTGACCGTATATCAAAAGCTTACCGTAATCTCCAAGCCAGGGGGAGGGCATATGCGTAAGTCTTACACCCTCGAAGAATTTATCAAGCGGGGAATAAAACCAGTTATCCGATCCTATCTCATTTTTTAAATGATTGGTTTGGATACTGTAAAAATTCATACCGTGGGGAAGGGCAACCGCAGGATAGCAGTTTCCGTTTGAATAGCGCACGTGATTCAAAGATCCCATACGCGGATTTATAAGGTCGTAATTTTCCATAGCAGCCTCTCGTTTGTTTTTACTAAAACTATTCTATCACATCGGGCGGTTGATTGCAAGAAAATCTCCGCAAGTATTTTTTAAAAAAATTTCTCTTTTGCTCTTGACATTTCGAAAAACATCTGCTATAATATAAAAGTCTTGTGGAGAGATGGCCGAGTTGGTCTAAGGCGCACGACTGGAAATCGTGTTTACCCTAACCGGTAACATGGGTTCGAATCCCATTCTCTCCGCCAACAAAAAACGCACTTTTGTCTACCGACAAAGGTGCGTTTTTTGAATGATGGTTGCCTTCGGCAAATGATGTTGGCTACGCCAATGCTGACGGCTTCGCCTAATGATGTGTGCCTGACGGCACATTGAGGCAAACATCGCATCATTGCGGCACGAAGTGGCGCAACATCATATTTGCGAAGCAAATGCATCATATCGCCTTAGGCGATGCATCATTTGACATATCGAGGATTTTGTGATATAATAAAAAAGGTGGTGGGCACAAATGGGAACAAAACTCATAGCCGATATTCGATTGTTCGAATCGAATGTACCGAATATAGACGGGAATCCCACTCCACATTACATAGGCAAAATATATCAATATGACCATATGGAATGTTTGGCTGTAATTCAGCGCCTCCTGTTTCTTTTGCGTCACAGAGGTTTCGAATTTGATGATTTTGATCATTTGTATTTGAATTTTACCCCCTGTGTTACTCATGGTGAGGTCCATGATGTCAACCGTTACAATATCCGTGAGTTCTCTTGGTATCATTATGTGGACATAGGTTGTAACATACAAACTTTTAACGATCTTTCACTTAAAGAAAAAAACTTATTCATTTTGGAATCAGTAAGAAAAGCGTCATTGCTGAAAGCACGTGCCGAGCAGCAAGAGCTTTTTGAAGCCACTTTTTATGAAGTTATTCAAAATGGAGAGCGATTCCTGTTGCCATATAAGCAAAAAGATTATCAAAATTACATTGTGGAAATCTTTACTCGTATTACCGATAAAGCGTCATTCATTCCTTTGATTCGGGTAACGGATAAAAACGGAGTGGTAATAGCAGAACAAGAACTGCGCTCCTATGGACGGGATGAATTTATTTATCAAATGGGAACAATAACCATCGCAAAGGCTTCCGCGAGAATTGTTCCACGAAAAAGCTCCTATGGTAATTATTACGATTTAACCCCGATAAAAATCGAGTGGTAAGTTGACCTTTTGTTCGTTTTAACCTTAATTTTTGACCTTTTCACTCGTTTAATGCAACAAACAACGCAGACGATTAGGTTCTCTGCGTTGTTTTTTTATTCCTAAAGGATCACCGAAAATACCAGTACCTGTGCTTAAAATAACCGTTACAAAGGAAAGGCTTAAATGATTTGCTCCGAAACGTATTATCAACACGAGCTAATAGGTAAAACTCCCGATGAAATATACGAAAAGATCAAGCATCTTAAAAATGAGATAAAGAACCTGAAGCGCAAGATGGAGCATCCCGATTACGTATGCACCACGCGCCCCTCGGATGTAACCAAGCTTTGGTGCAAGCGATTGTATTTAAAAAGAGCAAAGCGCGCACTTTTGGATCTTGGGGTAGCATATACACCCACAGAGGTTGAGATCAGGGCTATGAAATTTGATGCCGAAATAGATAACATATCAAAGGTAACGCTTAAGGTGACCTACTCGCCGCAGCAGTGGTGCGAAAACACCGCCGATATATCCAAAGATCAGCTGCTGTTTTCAATGAAAAATCAGTCAACACCTGTGCCGCAGCTTTTTGATTACGATATACCGCTTACAAAGTCGGAATTTTTGCACGAGTTCAGAGCTCTTTGCGTAGGCGATTGGCGCAGAACGTATAACGGAAAGCGGTATAGCGTATCCTTTCCCGAAAATACCGTGTGGCGCCTTAAGATAGAATATAAGAACGGTACCGAGGCGTACGTTTGCCGCGGCAACAACGCTTTCCCTTATAACTTTAAGGATCTGGCAAGTATGTTTGCCGTTGAGCTGCCTGCAAGGGTAGAAGAGGACGAGTTTGAAGAGGTATATTACATATAAGCTTATCAAAAAGGGGATTTCTGCACAGGAGATCGCCTTTTTGCTATGTATATTAAAGCAAAAGAGCAGAGGACTGTAAAAAAAGGAAATGTTCTCTAATTGTTTTTACAGATTTAATATTGACAAAATACGCTTTTTTTCATATAATAATAATGTATTTTGAAAGAAACGGATGTTAAAGGAGATTTATATATGGGCATTAAGGTCCTTAAATTTGGCGGTAGCTCCTTGGCGGACGCTCATCAGTTTAAACGAGTAGCCGATATTATTAATAGCGATCACGAAAGAAGATACGTTGTTGCCTCTGCACCCGGAAAGCGCAATAGTACGGACGATAAAATAACAGACCTCTTGTACCGTTGTTACGAACTTGCGGAAAACGATGAGGATTTCTCGGACGTTTTTAATCAGATCAAGGAACGTTATAACAGTATTATCACAGAGCTTGGAATAGAGCTTGATCTTAACGATATTTTCGAAAAGATCCACCTTTCCATGCTTAATAACGCAGGTAGAGATTATATTGCATCACGCGGTGAATACCTCAATGCAAAGATCCTTGCAAAATATCTCGGATATGATTTCATTGATGCAAAAAAGATGATTTTCTTCAATGAAAACGGAACGTTTAACCCCGACAAAACAAATGATACGGTTTCGCAGTACCTTGCAAAGTACGAGCGCGCCGTTATCCCCGGCTTCTACGGTTCAATGCCGAACGGAACGATCAAAACCTTTTCAAGAGGCGGATCGGATATAACCGGATCAATCGTAGCGCGTGCCGCAAGAGCTGTGGTGTATGAAAACTGGACAGACGTTTCGGGCTTCCTTAAGGCGGACCCGAATTGCATCAAGGATCCTAAGGTGATAAAAACCATTACCTACAAGGAGCTGCGCGAGCTTTCTTATATGGGAGCAACCGTGCTTCACGAGGATGCGATCTTCCCGGTAAGATACTCAAAGATACCGATAAATATCAAGAATACCAACCGTCCGCAGGACCGCGGCACAATGATCGTGCCCGATACAGACGAGATCGAAGATGATATTATCACAGGTATCGCAGGTAAGGTTGGATTTTCTACAATTACGATAGAGAAGGATATGATGAATGCCGAGCTTGGCTTTGGCAGGCGTGTTCTTCAGGTAATTGAGGACAACGGCATTTCATTTGAGCATTTTCCATCCGGAATAGATACTATGACCGTTGTAGTGCCTACAAAGGATCTGCACGCAAAAAGAGCAGATATTATGTCCGGCATCTGCAAAGCAGTAGATCCCGAAAACCTTTCGGTTGAGGATAATCTTGCCTTGATAGCTATAGTGGGCAGGGGAATGGTAAAGGCAAAGGGAACTGCCGCAAGAATTTTCACGGCACTTGCCAAAAAAGATATCAATATAAGAATGATTGATCAGGGATCCTGCGAGCTTAATATCATAGTTGGTATAGATTCAAACGATTACCTGATCGCGCTTAACGCTATATACGATGAATTTGTAAAGTAAAATACGTTTTTATCGATATAACGCGTAAAAACAAAAAAAACGGAGCTTTTCGTAAAAGAAAAGCTCCGTTTTTTATTGGAAAAGAAGGGAACAGATCACTTCATAGAAGCGCGGATTTCCTTAACCCAAGCATCAACCTGTGCATCCTCTTCGGGGGTAACCTTTTTCATAAACTTGAAGGGAAGTCCTCCGTTTATGTAAAGGATCTTATCATCCATAACGTTAGAATCATTGGTCTTTGCCATCTCGATGATCTTTGCGGCGTTCTCGGGCGTACCGTCGATGATGAAGGCAACGTTATTTGCAAGGCTCTTTTTAAGGGAGCGTACAAATCTGCCGAATACGTCGGGCATAGTGTTCTTTGCAGAAACAACGATAACCACAAGTCTCTCACCGTCGCAGGGATATGCAGGGGGAATTACGTCTGTTGTCTTATCAGCCTCAATAAGCTTTGTTACCTTATCTGCGATAGCAAGAAGCTTACCGCAAGATGTGCGAGTTAAAACTCTCACTCTCATTTTTATTTTTCCTCCAATTTTTTGTAATACTAAAGTATTATACCATATCGCAAATAAAAAATCAATAGATAAATCTTTAATAAGAAAAATAATTACCGCAAAAAGGGATCGGTAGTTGCCTTGAGATAGGCAACAGATGCCATATAAGCCCACCGAGCGGCATCTTGGCGTAGGGAAGGCTATATCCGGAAAATCATATCACAATTATACAAAAGATATATTTTGTATAATAGAGGGCATCGGAAATATGGATAATTGAGGTTTTTGGGGCTTTTTTGCGCTTATTCGGCTAAAACGCATATTTGGGCGCCTATATACGTAAAATCGCTCTTATTTTAAGACTTTATCAAAAAATACCGAAAATAAGCCTTTTATAAAGAGAGTATAGAGGTAGTATATACATATCCCTTTTACCCAACCGGTACCGTTTATAGCTGTGAAAATTTGCAGCTATAACCAAAAAGGGCTTGATTTAACGGCAAAATTAATATATAATAGAAGGGAAGTAACGTTATCAAAAAAGGCGTTAATATAATTTTTGCAAAAAGTGGGGAAGAAATACCGTTTTTGGGCAGGGTTACCCCCTAAAAAGTGCCTACTCTTCCCTTTTTTATATTATATTTCCCTTCTTTTGATACTTTCGCTTGGTGGCTTCCCCACCCCTTATATGGCGCTCTGATTTGTTCTTTTCCAGCACCGAACGCACCTCTGTATACAATGCGCGATTGTAATATCGCAGCTTATACGATATATCCTTATGCACGGTGCTTTTGCTCATATCAAATCTTTTAGCGCAGCCCCTTACGGTGGCAGAGTTCTCTATTATGTATTCGGCAAAAACCTCGCACCGCTCTCTGTCAGCAAAATCATACATTACAAGCATCCCCCAAAAGTTTTATATATTACACTATATGAAAGGACCGTTTATATAATGCAAAAGGAAACCGATAAATTTGCGGATTCACTTATTTTTGAAGGTATGACTTCAATACGCGCAGTTATAAAGGCAATAGATGAATCTATCAGTGACCGCAAGATAGAGGCAATACTTTACGACAAGGATAGAATGCATAAAATCGCAAAAGAGGTAGGTTATTTTAAGGCAGTTTCGCAAAAATACGGTTTTGAACTAATTGAATCTACCAAGGAAGAGCTTGATAAAATCACCCTTGGAACGTCTCACGGAGGCATTGTAGCAAGGGCATGCCCAAGAACTATCCCCTCACTTTCCGAGCTTAAAGCACCTATCGAAAAGGGCTTTTACTGTATGATACAGGGTATTGAGGACCCTTATAATTTCGGTTATTCCCTGAGATCCCTTTACGCCTGCGGCGTTGACGGTATCATACTCCCTATGCGAAACTGGATGAGTGCGGCAGGTGTTGTATGCCGTGCCTCTGCCGGTGCATCCGAGCTTATACCTATGTATACCGCAGAGGCGGAGGATGCGGCTCTATTCTTCAAAAGCAACGGCTACTCTGTTGTTTGCGCAGATGAGAATACCGACCAGTTACTTGGCAGCTGCCCTCTTCCCTTGCCTATTTTACTTATCGTTGGCGGAGAAAAAAGAGGCATTTCCCGATCCGTGCTTAATCTTGCAGATAAGCTTGTAAAGATCGACTATGCGCGAGAGTTCAGAGCTTCCCTTTCCGCCGCAAGCGCAACCACGATGTTTGCGTTTGAAATAATGCGCCAGTCTCGCTTAAAATAGCAATTTGCTTTAAAATACGCGTTTGTTATTGACAAATCGGTTTTAAATCGTTATAATATTATTCGTTAAAACAATAAATGAAAGGATCGCATACCAATGAAAAAGTTCTTTGATGAATTCAAGAAATTTATTACCCGCGGTAACGTAGTTGATATGGCAGTAGGTGTTATCGTAGGTAGCTCCTTCACCGCAATCGTTAACGCGCTCAGCAACAACATACTTAAGCCTATTATTAACTGGCTTCTTGCACTTATTTTCGGTGCAAATTCGCTCAGCGAGCTCTTCACCTTCCTTAAGAGAGTGGACAAGAACGTTCTCAACGATGCAGGTGAGGTTATCGGCACTGAGGTTGATCTTACACAGTCTATTTACATAGATTGGGGCGCATTTATCAACGCCGTTATCAACTTCTTCCTTATCGCTATCGTTCTCTTCTCTATCGTTAAGATCATTAACGCTTTACGTGAGAGTGGCAAGAAGATCTCCACAGGTAAGATCACTAAGGAGCTTCGTGCAGAGCTTAAGGCTGCGGGCGTAAACGCACGTGATAAGGCTGCTGTTGAGGCTTACCTTGCAGACAAGGCAAAGGCTGAAGAAGAGGCTGCCGCTGCAAAGGCTGCTGCAGATGCTGAAGCCGCAAGACTTGAGCGTGAGGCAAATCCCACCACAGAGGATCTTCTTAAGCTTATACTTACCGAGATAAAGAGCAAGTAATAATTAAAAATAAGAAATATGGGACAGAGCAAGCGCTCTGTCCCATATCTTTATTTACAGCCGCAGCCGCCCCTGCGCTGATCTCTGGTATCACTATCCTGTATAAAGGTAGTTTTTGTGCCAAATCTTGCGCTTGGGAAAGGCAGATGCTCAAACGTAGCGCAAGGATTTTCAGCATTATCAAGAGAGTGGCACTCTTTTTCGGGAACGCTGTAATCCTCTGCCTGCACAAGAAGCTGTGCATCCCGCACAAGGCGCACGATCGAGAATATACCGATCGATACGTAAAGCCTCGGACCGTTGTAATTGTAATCAACGGTTCCGCCAAGATACTGTACAATTGCATCGGGAAGCTCTGCGATACAATCGTTTTTGGGTCTGCAGCAGCAATCGTCTACAAGCTTTGTGGCGAGTATTATAGGCTCTACAGTTTCAACTATGGCAACGGGATCCGACGTTCCCATATTATCATAGTTGGGAGGCGAGCAAAAATCACCGTTTCCTTCCGAGGTAAACGTTGTTACGTCTCCCTCGCCGCCGAATAATACAACACTCTTTTCAAGCACCGATATACCGCAGAAGCTCTGTGTTCTACCGATACCGAGGCAAGCCTCAAGCTCAAGGCTTACGTAATAGCGCACCGTTACTCTGTAAAATCCGCAGTTGAACGGAACCTCGTCAACCCCTACGTATGCCCAAAGAACCTTTGCCGATCTTGCCCTTATGTTAGTTGCAGATGCAAGCACCTCATCACCAAAGGTATTGAGGTATACTCTCATATTCTCATAGCAATCTCTGTCTCTGCAAGAGTCAAGCACACGCTTTGTATCGATACAAACAGTTCCCCGCCCGTCGTGACCGCAAAGCTGCGGGTTGTTTCTGTTTTCTGTCATTGCAACTTCTCCTTGATTATTTAAAACCGTAAAAGATGATTCCTCATCTCACTATATTGTATGAAGAAGCGGCTATTTTGTTGTCAAAAAAAGAACGGAGGTACAAAAGCGTACCTCCGCAATAATTATTATGTAATAAATCAGGTGTAAGCCTTGATGGAATCAGGGCAAACGTCAACTGCGATAGAAACGGTCATTACAACGTTTACATCGGAAGCAAGCTTCTCAACGTCAGCAAGAAGAGTTTCGAATGCAGCAACATCCTCACCGCAGATCTTAAGTGCGGAATCAACGAATACGTCGGTAATATCGCTATTGGAAGCAAGAATACCTGCAATGAAGCCGGTAAGCTTTACTGCGTTATTTACGCCGTAATAATCAGTATCTATAAGACGAGCCTTAGAGGTTATATCAAACCTAAGCTTATCACCTTTCTCTATGCAAACAACAGAACCCGAAGAGGTAGTTGCAGCGTTGTTAACCATCTCAATAAGAGTCTTGGTCTTTCCAGAACCCTTAGCACCGATGAATAATTTAATCATTTTGGTAGTCCTCCTTAGTTTTGGATCGGTAATATGATCCTCTTGTATATATAATACACTATTTGTTTTAAAAAAGCAATAGCTTTTGATGATTTTGCCAAACTTTTTTAAATATTTTATCAGTTATTTCCTATTCTCTTTTCAAGCTCTGCCTTCATATCCTCATAACCGGGCTTGCCGAGAAGCGCGAACATATTTTTCTTGTACGCTTCAACGCCGGGCTGGTTGAAGGGATTAACGCCAAGCATATATCCGGATACCGCGCATGCAAGCTCAAAGAAGTATACAAGGTAGCCGAAGGAGTATGCAGAGCGATCCTCAAGCTCAATGAAGATATTGGGTACGCCACCGTCGTTATGTGCAATAAGAGTTGCAAGCATAGCGGTCTTGTTAACCTCGTCAAGCTGGCGGCCGGAGATGAAATTAAGACCGTCAACGTTAGCGGGATCGTTAGGAATAACGAACTGTGCACCGGGATTCTTAACGCTGATTACAGTCTCAAAGAGATTGCGCTCACCGTCCTGAATATACTGACCGAGAGAGTGAAGGTCTGTGGAGAATACAACGGATGCAGGGAAAATACCCTTCTGATCCTTACCCTCGGACTCGCCGTAAAGCTGCTTCCACCACTCGTTCATCATAAGCATATAGGGCTCATAGCCTACAAGGATCTCGGTCTTTTTGCCTGCTCTGTAAAGCACGTTGCGGTAAGCCGCATACTTGATACAGTCATTAGCCTCGATATCGGATACGGAATAAGCCTCTCTTGCATCTGCAGCGCCCTTCATCATAAGGGAGATATCTATACCTGCTACGGCAATGGGAAGAAGTCCTACAGCGGTAAGAACGGAGTATCTGCCGCCTACGTCATCCGGAACAACGAAGGTCTCGTATCCTGCCTTATCGGAAAACTCCTTAAGAGTTCCGCGGCACTTATCGGTGGTAACAAAGATCCTATCCTTTGCGCCCTCCTCGCCGTACTTATCAACAAGCATCTGCTTGAACACTCTGAATGCAACGGCAGGCTCGGTAGTAGTACCGGACTTGGAAATTACGTTAACGCAAATATCCTTGCCCTCGCATATGGAGATAAGCTCGCAAAGAGCGGTTGTGGAAATATTATTGCCTGCAAAATAGATATCGGGGGTATCCTTCTTAAGATTATTGTAGATAGGGCTTTTTACAAACTCTATCGCAGCTCTTGC
>JAZRLU010000132.1:0-3271 GCA_045647045.1 Eubacteriales bacterium | reverse complement strand
GCTTGGCCTCCGACTTCTATCTTCTCCGTAAGCTTTACAGAGCCTATACCGAAGAGCCTGCGCACGTCTACGATTCCTATACCGCGCAGCTCAACGTAGTGGCGGATGATCTCGGGCGCCTGACCTACAAGAGTAGTTGCGGAAACCTTTTTGATCTCAACGGCATCATCGGCAATAAGACGGTGGCCTCTTTTTACAAGCTCTATTGCGGTCTCGCTTTTACCTACGCCGGAATCACCGAGTAAAAGAATACCCTCTCCGTAAACCTCAACAAGAACGCCGTGGCGTGTGATACGCGGACCGAGCTCAACGTTAAGGTATGCTATAAGTGCCGCCATAAACTCGGAGGTTCTCGCCGCGGTTCTCATAAGCGGTACACCGTAGCGCTCGGCGTACTCAACCGTCTCATCCGTTATTTCTATAGACGAGGAAAAGATAACGCCGGAGGGCTTGCTCTCAAAGAATTTACGCAAGCTTTCGCTGCGCTCATCGGCAGACAGGGTGGTTAAGAACTCGCTTTCGCTTTTTCCTATGATCTGCAGTCTTTCGCTCTCATAATAATCGTAATATCCTGCCGCCATCTGAAGACCGGGGCGGTTTACCCTTGCGCAGGATATGTATATTTTCTCCGGCAGGTCGGGAAGGTATATAGTTTCAAGATCGAATTTATCGATCACCTTTTCAAGCTGTATTTTGTATATTTCTTGCATAGCCGATCACCTCATATTTCTTTACAGTATTATTTTAGCACACTTATTCAACAATTGCAAACCTTTTTCTCTTATTTTACTTGATTTATTAATCTTTTTTTGATAGAATATATTAAACTAAGCATAAAGGAAGCTTTTATGAAAAAAATAATTTGTTGTATTCTGTTGCTCGCCTGCGTTTTATCCCTTCTTTCCTGCTCTGTGGGTAAATACGATCCGGTAGACAGTACGGATGAGGAGAGGCGCGTTATGATGACTCTTTCGTTTGAAGGCGAGGAGTATGAGGTAAGGTACGAGCTTTACCGTGCGCTGTTTTTGAACTTTTCGGCCGAGTACGCGGACGAGGGTGATGGCTATTTTGATACCGAAGAGGGCGCTGCTGCCCTTAGCGAAATAAATGCAAGGATAGTGGAGCTTGTAACCGATATTTACGGTGCATTACATCTTGCAAAGAAAACCGGATTCGATCCCTATTCCAGATCGGTTGACGAAGAAATAAGCGAGCTTATTGCCGCAGACGTAGACAGTGATCATTACGGCGGAGATTATGAAAAGTATCTTGCCGAGCTTAAGCGCCTTAATATGAATTATGCCGTTCAGGATCTTATCCTGCGCTATCAGCTTGCATACGATCATATCATAGAATATTACACGGGTACTATCGATTTTGATAATCCCTCGCAGAATATGACCGAGGGCGCGCTTGAATTTACAAAAGATGACGTAAGAGATTTTTATTTCAGCGATGATTCCGTGCGCGTGAGTGTAATTACCGTCAACTACGCGCTTCCCTATGCAGATGCTCTCCGCATAAGGGATAATATTGCCGCTAAAGCAGACTCCTCTGCCGCGCTCAACTATGCTATATCCTGCACCATAAGTGACCCCGATGATATATTCAACGGCGTTGTGATAGGCAACAAAAGCGTTGACTACGTGTTTTACGGTGACGTTAAGAGTGCCGCATTCAAGCTTGGCGTAGGCGATACCAGCGAGGTTATAGAGATCACGCGCAATATTGATGCGGATTGGTGGATACTTTACGGACTTGATAAAACAGAGGAGCATTTTGAGGAATGCTACGATGATATTCAATCCGCATACGTCTCTCATAAGATAGGTCTGATACTTGACAACGTAAAGACCGAGCTTGCAAAGAGCATAGCCGAAACTGACACTTATAAGAATCTTGTTCACTCGGAGATCGGAATGTGATGCGTTTCCCTAAATTAAAAGCTCTAAAAAAGGGCATACAGTATGAGCAAAAGCCGATAAACTACAAAAGAATAAATATCTCCCTGCGTGATTTTTCGGATCAGCTTGAGCTGTTCTTGCGCTTCCGCCTTAACGGCTGCTATGAGATCGGCTATTTTATGCGCCCGCGCTACAGAGCGCTGCACGTCTCGGTTGAGGGCTTTGCACAATTCGTAAAATATAATTTCTGCGCCGCAGCAGAGATGATGCAAACGATCACGGTATCTACCGAAATCGAGGGCGAGGATTACCGCGTTTGCCTTTGGTATGACACCGTTGATATAAACGGTCAAAGGCGCCAGAATATGAAGCACACCGCGTCTCTTTCGGGCTTTACCTTCGAGGTGTTCCCCGACCGTGTGGTTGCACATATAACCGCCATTGTAAATTGTGTGTTTGATCTTGCCGCTTTATCCACAGCAAAAAAGCAGCCGCTTCACGATGCGCTTGTTCGCGAGTTCTTTGAGAATGATCCCGTTTTCGTTTTTGAAGACGATGATGAGGATGATATACCCGATAACGGTACTTAAAAACACTAAAAGCTATCTTTAATGCTTAAGGCAAAGCTTAAAGGTAGCTTTTATTTTTTATTTATAAGGCTCATTGGCTTAATTTGTTATGAATACTTAACACGGTGCGGCGGTAAATTAATATTACGGAAATCAAGACCGATAATGCAAAACGAGGATCCAGCGATGAATAAAATCAAAATAAGATCAAAGGCGCTTGTATGCCTGGCAATGCTTGCGGCACTTACCATAGCGCCCTTTGAAACACAGATATATGCCGCTAATACTCCGCACGGGTACGGAGATGGCAGCAAAGAGGAAACGGTTGTCGCATCAAGAATATGGGAGCTTATCTTCGGTACTGATAACTCCACCGCAAAAGAAGCCGAAGCTAAGCAGCTATGCCCCGGAGGGGAAGCCTTCGGGGTAAAAATATGCGGCGGCGGTGTTGCAGTGCAAAAGATAACAAACGCAGATTACAATACAAAGCTTTGTGAAAACGATATTATAAAGAGCATAAACGGTAAGGAAATAGAGTCTATAGAGGACGTTAAGGAGGCACTTGCCTCATGCGGCGGAGATAGTGTTGCCTTGCGTATCAAGCGCGGGAGCAAAACCATTGACGTAAAGGCTATGCCTCATATGTGTGACGGCGAATATCGCCTTGGCGTTATTCTTAAGGATACAACACGAGGCATAGGCACGGTTACCTACTACGATCCTGTGGAAAACACATTTGGCGGTCTTGGCCACGGCATATGCGCAAAGGATGGAAACGGCATCATAAAAATGACACGG
>JAZRLU010000131.1:0-1076 GCA_045647045.1 Eubacteriales bacterium | reverse complement strand
AATCCGATGCGGTGTTTGCGCACGTTAAAAACCTGCAGGAGCTTTTGGTAGAGGTAAGAGGCGTTATCGGCGGCAATAAGATACTTGCCGTTGGCGCAAGCGAGAAGCCTAGGCGCGTTGATGGCGCGCATATGCCTTGCTTTCTTGTGTGGCATGACGTTGCGCTTGCCTTTGCCGCTGCTGCAAATGTGAAGGTCTATACCTTCTCGCATCAGGAGGGGCATATAGCGGCGGCGCTTTATTCCGCAGGGCGCACAGATCTTTTTGATAAGCCCTTTGCCGCATTTCACGTTTCGGGCGGCACAACCGAGCTTGTCAGCGTTAAGCCTTGCAATAGCGGATTTTTAACAGAGCTTGCAGGCGGCACAAACGATCTTAACGCAGGGCAGCTTATCGATAGAATAGGCGTAGCGATGGGGCTCGGATTCCCTTGCGGCAAAGAGATGGAGGCGCTTGCGCTTACAAATGATAAAAAGGTTCCAAAGCGCAAGGTAAGCGCAAATGGGGCAACGGTAAACCTTTCGGGGCTTGAAAATATAGCAGTGAAGATGTACCGCGAGTGCGCCGATGCCGCGCTTGTCAGCGCTTTTGTATTTGAGCGCGTGGCAGATGCGCTGCTTTCCATGAGCGATGCATATCTTGCGGATAATGCCGATGCTCATTTTGTGTTTGCCGGCGGAGTTATGTCAAACTCGATAATCAAGAAAAGGTTGGCAGAAAAGCTCAATGCCTCCTTTGCAGAGCCTGCATTTTCTTGCGATAATGCCGTTGGTACGGCTTATCTTGCATACCGCGAATATATCGGTCGGGAGGCGTAAGTGATGGATATATCATCATTAAGAGAGCGCCGCGAGCCGTCCGAGATAACAGTTTCGGAGCTCAATTCATACATTAAGAGTATACTTGATAACGATAAACGCTTAAGTGCAATATCCGTGCGCGGCGAAATATCCAACTTTAAAAGACATTCATCCGGGCATCTTTACTTTACGCTTAAGGATGACGGCGGTCAGATACGTGCCGTTATGTTCCGATCCTATGCAGACCGCGTAAGATTTATACCCGAGGACGGTATG
>JAZRLU010000130.1:0-1450 GCA_045647045.1 Eubacteriales bacterium | reverse complement strand
GACTTTGCAACGCCTGCTCTTGCTACGAAATCAAATATTGAGGCAGGTGTATATCCCCTTCTGCGAAGGCCGCAGAGGGTGGGCATTCTGGGATCGTCCCATCCGTCCACAAGTCCCGTTTCAACAAGACGGCGAAGATATCTCTTAGACATTACCGTGTGGGTAACGTTAAGACGGGCGAACTCGCGCTGCTTGGGATTGGGATCGTTGTTGATTCCGATATTATCTATTACCCACTCATAAAGAGGTCTGTGGTTTTCAAACTCTATAGAGCAAAGAGAGTGAGTGATACCCTCCATTGCATCCTGAATGGGGTGCGCATAGTCATAGAGGGGATATATGCACCACTTGTCTCCCTGCCTATGGTGAGATACGTGCGCAATTCTGTATATAGCGGGATCTCTCATATTCATATTGGGAGATGCCATATCTATCTTTGCGCGGAGAGTTTTCGTTCCGTCCTCAAACTCACCGTCTCTCATTCTCATAAAGAGATCAAGGTTTTCCTCAACGCTTCTGTCTCTGTAAGGGCTGTTTTTACCGGGAGTTGTAAGAGTACCGCGATACTCACGCATTTCATCGGCAGAAAGATCGCATACGTAAGCCTTACCGTCCTTAATAAGCTTTACGGCATACTCAAAGCAGGTATCAAAGTAATCGGAGCCGTAGAAAACTCCGCCTGTAGGCTCGCAGCCAAGCCACTTAAGATCCTCATAAATAGACTCAACGTACTCGTTATCCTCTTTTGCAGGGTTGGTATCGTCGTATCTGAGGTTGAAAAGTCCGCCGTACTTCTTTGCGGTCATAGCATTGATCCAGATCGCCTTTGCAGAGCCTATATGAAGATATCCGTTAGGCTCGGGGGGGAACCTTGTATGGATCTTAAGCTCCGGATTTTCTGCAAGATCCGCATCAATTATGTCGTGAATAAAATTACTTCTTAACTCTTCCATTATCTGAAATCCTTTACTAAAAGATAAAATTACATCTTACGTTATCAACCGTAGCACTCGGTCCGTGCCCGGGATATAAAAGTGTGCCGCCATCAAGCGAAAGAACCCTGCCGATAGATGCGGCAAGCGATCTGTAATCACCGCTATATAGGTCGTATCGCCCATATCCGCGCGCAAATACCGTATCACCGACAAATGCTATGCCGCAGCCAACGTATGCAACAGAGCCCGAGGTGTGCCCGGGAATCATAATTACAGAGAGGATATCCTCACCGATATCTATCCGTTGCCCTTCGTTAAGTGGCGTACACGCACCGAAATATCCGCGCGGTGCCGACGGAAACAAAAATGCGGCATTTTGATGCTCAAAGCGCAGCTTATCCGCATCCGGTGAACCAACAAAAACCTGCATACCTAACTCGGTATAGCTATCGATCGCAAGGAAATGATCCACGTGCGCGTGCGTTAGGAGCACGTAGCGCGGCTTAAGCGCTGCC
>JAZRLU010000129.1:0-12770 GCA_045647045.1 Eubacteriales bacterium | reverse complement strand
GATGAGCCTACGGGTAACCTTGACTCAAAAACCTCACGCGAGATAGTGGAGCTGCTTTACGAGGTATCGCGCGATAAGCTTGTTATAGTGGTAACGCATAGCTTTGACGAGCTTGCAGAGTTTGCTACGCGCCACGTGCGCATATTTGACGGCGCCGTAGAGTCGGACAGCGCGGTAAGCCCAAGCACCAACGGTGATACCGTTACAGGCACCGTTTGCGAAACCGAAAAAAGCACCGCTTGCGGTATAGGTGAGGCTGACGAAGGTGCCGAAAACGGTACAAACGGCGTATCAGGCGCCCGTGAGATAACCAACGAAAAAAGCACCTTAGATGCACCCCGTGCCGAAAAATACAGTATGTGGCGTGCATTTTCAGACGGTGTAGGGCTTGGTAAAAGCATTTTTAAGGCAAAGCCCAAGCTTACGGTATTTCTGTGCATTCTTTTACTTATCAGCTCGCTTGGCGTTATGGCGTTAACGTCACTGTGTGCCTCTGCTGCTCAGGCGTTTGAGCCTAATTATATGTTCACGCACATCCCCGGGCGCGTTGTGGTTGCACGCCCAACGGGTGAGAGCATAGATAAGGAGCTTGCCGAGCAGCTTAAGGCTCAAACCGAGGCGGAAGGCATGCTTCGCTTTGACCTTCTTCTTGACGGTGCAACCTATTCCTACGCTACCTTGCGCACGGGTGAGGAATATTACGATTATGAGTCGTTGTTCCTTGAATGCGGCAGGGAAACGGATGGCCTTGGCACTATCGTGGGCAGATATCCGGAAAAGCCGAACGAGGTCTTGCTTTCGCTTCCTATCTCCTATAAAACGGTAGTCGGGGATCGCGATATAATTGCAGAAGAGCTTTCCTATCTCGGGCTTGATCTTACGGTGGTTGGCGCAAGCTATTACGCGGATAACAATATTACCCCAAGGTGCATATTCACCGATGAGGGCTTTGAATATGCCACCTGCTCAAATTATATGACGCAGCGCTCATCCGTTTCGGTAACCGTAACGCTTCATTCAGACGGTGATAAGGTGTTCGGTGCTTACGATATAGTACCCGTGTTTGATTTCGGGGGCAAAATATATTTTGATAACGCCGATTTTATCAAGCACGTAGATCCAAATCCCGCAAACAATGACGTTGATATAAGCTTAAGCTGTATTTATCATAAGTACAATTATGCCTTGAACGGTAAGGATAGCACAATGCGCTTTGAGCGTGATTTTGACGAGAGCTATCTTGCCGATGCCCCCCCATCAACACTCCGCGCGGACCAAAGTGCATACGGCAGCGTGCTTTACGTGGATGCCGCGCTTATCTCCGAGATCGGCGGCGAGGTGCTTGATGCATCATATAGGCAGGTGTCTTTGTTTTATAAAAACGATGCCGAGGCGCATAGGGCGGCACAAAGCCTTGAGGAAATGGGCTACGTAGCCGTGCCCTCCGATACCACCTATCAGCCCGATGCCTTTACGGTTATCGCAAATCTTATTCTTTCGGTTATGATGGGAGTAGTGTTCGTTTTGGGCATAGTTTTCCTTGCCTTCTTCGTAAACCTTTGCTCATCGCGCGCGATCGGCGCAATAAGACCGGATATAGCAATAATGAGGTCTATGGGTATACCCGTGTCAACAATACGCGTTGGTATGTTTACAAGAATGCTTCTTTCTCTTATACCTGCATTTATCTCGGTTGCCGCCTTTGGCGTTCTTTTGTGCACCGTGCCCGTGATAAACGGGATCTTTACGTATCTGTATTGGTGGCAATACGCGCTTATTTGCGTGGGCATCATTGCCCTTTGCGTAAGGGTAACGTATAAGCAGATGAAGAATCTCTTTGGCGAAAGCGTGAAAAACGCACTCAGAGGGGGTGATGCGGAATGATCAGCATCAAGGGCTTACATAAGTACTTTAACCGCTCGCGCTCAAACGAAATACACGTAATAAACGATGTAACGCTTGATCTGCCCGAGCGTGGAATGGTTGCCATATTCGGTAAAAGCGGATGCGGCAAAACAACGCTTCTTAACGTGATCGGCGGTCTTGATAAATATGCCGAGGGCTCTGTTACCGTAGCAGGTGAGAGCATGACGGCGGGAAGTGACGATCTTAGAAACCGCCATATCGGTTACATATTCCAGAATTATAATCTTTCACAGTCGCAAACCTGCTACGAAAACGTTGAAAACGCGCTCATCCTTGCAGGCCTTAAGGATAAGGCTGAGATCGCGGCACGTACCAAGGCGGCGCTTCGCGGCGTAGGTATGGAAAAGTACGAAAAAAGAACGCCGGATACGCTTTCGGGCGGTCAGCAGCAAAGAATAGCAATAGCACGTGCTATAGCTAAGGGGCCTTCGATAATCCTTGCCGATGAGCCTACGGGTAATCTTGACGAGGCAAACACGCTTATGATAATGGAGCTTTTGCGCGATATCGCGGATGAAAGGCTCGTTATTATCGTAACGCACGAGGAACGCCTTGTTGACAGATATTGCGATAAGGTAATAGAGCTTTCCGACGGTAAGGTCATAAGCGTGCGCGAAAACTCCGCCGTAGGTGCGGTTGCGGAAAAAAGCAAAAACGATATTTACCTCGGTGACCTTGAAAGCCACGGCGCGATCTCGGATAGCGGTGCGCACGTGGAGTTTTACGGCACCGCCCCCGCAGAGCCGATAAGGGTAAAAATAGTTAACACGGGTGGCAGGATATACCTTAAGGTAGAAAGCGATCACGTGCAAATAATAGACTCGGGAAGCGAGATACGCCTGCATAACGGAAGCTATGAGGAATGTGTGCGTGAAACCACGCGCGAGCACGTGCACGCCCTGCCGCCGATAAACGATCAGCAGCGCGGTAAATGCGGCAGACTCTTTTCCCCCTCTCAGGCATTAAAGAGCGGATATTATGAAAGCTTCGGCTCGCAGGCGGCGCAGCGCCGCGGCAAAAAGGCATTAAGAAGATGCCTTATGCTCTTTGCGGTGGTTGCGGTGTTTATCAGCGCGGTATTCGGCACGTCTATAGGCGACCTCAAGGATGCGGACGGAGCGTATAATCACAATGCATTTTACGTATACACGCCAAACGGCGAGGTGTCGGATGCTCTTGTGGGCGCGATAAACGATCCCGACTCCGGCATTGATTACGTGCGCCTTTGTGAAAGCATATACGGCATCGGTAACGTAAAGAGGCTTTACCTTAAAACGGCAAGCTTTGAAACGTTTGATCAAACGTTCGATTTCACGAGTGATTTCAGCGCAAGCTGCGAGATTTTCGGCATATCTCTTGCGGCACAAAAGCAAGTGCTTGCCGGCGAGCGTGACGGAATATCGGATAGGGGACTTGTAATAACCTCAGCTATAGCAGACGAGCTGCTTGAAAATTCAACCCTCGGCTATATCGATGAGTATAAGGATCTTATCGGCCTTTATGCCGACGGTATAGAGGTTGAGGGCAGGGTAATGCGCGTTGAGGGCGTGGTAGAGGGCTCTGAAAAGGCTGTATATATGAGCGAGCTTCAGCTTGCAAAATACGTTTTATTGGGCATTAGTAAGGAGAGCATCGGGCTTGCCTCGTCAAACGGTATCACGCAGCAAAGCGGTGAGTGCACCGTGGCAATAAGAAATGCAAGCGGCGAATATTCCGCGGCTGTCGGTGATACGGTAAAGCTGCACGGTAAGACCTTTACCGTGTCGGACGTAAAGACCTATTACGTAGGCTACAAGGATTATCTTACCGCCACGGGGGCAAGCGTTGAGACCGATATTTCGGTATGGGCTAAGGGAATAGTTGATGCCGAGTATCCCAACCTTTCCGAGCAAGAGGCAATGGATATGCTCACTACGGTAATTGAAACGAGATATTACGAGTATCTTGATCACTACTTTGCATATCTTGACGGCTTTATGAGAGCAAATTCCTTCTTCGGTTATGATTCTATCGAAAGCTGGATGTATTTAGAGCGCGGAGTTGATATAGTTAAGTATCTCTATGCGCCCGAGGAATATTACGGCGCAAAGCTCTATTACGAGGAATACGGATATTATCCGACTCAGCTTGTGTGCTTGGAATATATGAAGCAGCGCGGCATAAACGTCTACGAGGACGTCAGCGAATATACGTGGCTCTATGAGAATGAGTTCTACTCGTACGATAGCGCAACCGTGTTCTACGGCACGCGCTACCTTGTTTCGGATGCGGATTACGTAGAGCTTTCGCAAAGGATAGGAGAAACGCACCCCGAGGCATCGGTTACCGATTATAAGGGAGACGAGTACGCGCACTACACCCTTGTGCATTCGTATGATCCCGCACTTACAGAGGCGTGGCTTTATGATTCCTTCGGTTATCTTGAAGCGCCCTACGAGTGGTATATCGGTGCAATAATCACACCCAACCTTATCTATGAGGGAATAATCGACGATAGCACAGACAGTATCGTTGCAGGTGTTGTTGCAATGGCGGTTATGCTGGTGCTGATGTGCATATGCATGTACTTCATTATGCGCTCGTCCCTGCTTACCCGTGTAAAGGAGATCGGCGTATACCGTGCCATTGGCGTATCGCGCGGCAACCTTATCTCGCGCTCGCTTGTGGAGTCTGCGGTGCTCATGTCACTCACGGTGCTTGTGGGCTATATCGCAACGGGAATATTTATCCGTGTTGCATCTTCGATGTCAACGCTTGTGGCGGATGCATTCTATTATCCGCTGCCTATGGCACTTGCGGTGCTTGCGGTGCTCGTAGTAACGTCGGTTACCTGCGGCACGCTGCCCACGGTGGCGCTCGTTGCAAAAACTCCAAGCGAGATACTTGCGAAATACGATATATAGGCGTAGTGCCGTCTTGGCTCTACGCGATGAAATAAATCCCTTATGGGATTTGTGAAATGCACTTCGTGCTTGAAATTCGCTTTGGCGAATGAAATGCCTGCGGGCGTGAGAAGCTTTACGCTTCGCGGAGCAACATTCAGCTTATGCTTTGTAAGTGCAAATGTATTTTGGTAAGTGAAAATTTATAACGAAAAAAGAGATAACGGATCGTGTAGCCGAAACGTTATCTCTTTTTTTGTCAAGTGAATATTGCCGAAATTAAGGTGGGGTATGCGCGATCTTTTGAGTTTATACGGCGGATGTTCCTTTTTTCTCGCTTATTTTGCGCTTTCTGTATTCTCCCGGGGTGCAGCCCGCTATTTCAAGAAAGGCGCGGTGGAGCGATCTTTCACAGGTGAATCCGCATTCAAGCGCTACGTCTATGATCTTGAAATTCGTCATAACAAGCAGCTCCTTCGCTCTGTCAATACGTGCGGAGTTTAAGAATTTCCTTAAATTCATACCGCTTATCATATTGCAGCAGCGTGATACGTATCCGGGGTGGTAGCCGAGCGCATCCGCGATCTGCTCTCGCGTAACGTCTTCCTTGTAGTGCTCGTTTATGTAAACGAGAATCGATATAAGAGCCGAATTTACGTGGTCGTTTTCCTCAAGCGCCTGCACGTGGCTTACGTAATCTGCGCAAAGCACGTGCAAAAGAGTCTTTGCATCGCGCGTGATCTGCGCATTAAGCTCAACAAAGTTCTGCTTATTATCTATAAGGCGGTGCGTCGCATACTCATATACGTCACGCTTAAGGGGGAAAACAGATCTTTCTCTTATAGAGTAAATATCGGAGGTGCTCAAAATATCGGAAACAAAGTCGTGCGAAAACAGGCATATCCATATTCTGCAATGCTCACGGGTGCTGAATTCGTGCGGTGCAAACGGGGGGATATAAACAGCATCCCCGGCGCGTGCAAGCTCGCGCTTTCCGTCTACGGTAACGTAAAGCTCTCCCTCTGTTACCACAATGATCTCCGAAAGCTGATGCACGTGCCCCGCAAGGTTGTATTTACCATTAAAAAATCCGCACTTAAGCCTTGATTTGGTTCCGAAATTAGATGCCTGTATATTCATAAGGCGCTCCTATAAAGGTTATATTTTGTCAGTAATTATATCACGTTTTGACACATATTGTCAAGCACCGTATGTTATAATACATACGTAATAGTAATCATATCGGTTATATTAGACAAGTATAATTTATGATAATTGTGCATTTTGACGAAAGCCTGAATATACTCGGTGATATTGCGTATGGTTATTTTTTAACACATAACATGGGAGGAACGTTATGAAAAAAGCAAACAAGATAAGATTGATCGTTGCGCTTGTGATTGCGGCAGTGCTTATGCTTACCGTTACGGTAGCGGTGCTTGCGGCAAATGAAGAACCCAAGGAGGATGCTACAGTGGCAATCGAAGCGGCGTTTTCTGACAAGCGAATAGGTGAAACGGTCAAGGTTGCAAACGACGGATACATAGGTATACCCGTAGAGGTTACCAATTATTACGATTTTGCAGCACACGGAAAGGCAAAGAGCGGCTACAACGGTACCGTTCTCGTTATTTACGTGGTAAATACAAATACAGAGAGGATCGGCTCAAAGAGCGATACCGAGATCATTCAGTCTATGCTTGATCGCGGATATATCGTATCTGTGCTTGACTATCTCAACAACAGCGCGGCAAAGTCTCCTGCGCTTGATTGGTCTACACAGACCATAAGAAAGGAATTCCTTGCAGGCTCATACTTCTCTGACAGGAATATATTCCCTTCCGGAAAGTACAACGATAACTTCATCGTGCCCGCAGGATACGACCTTACCTATGGTGAGGTGTTCTGGGAGGCAGATAAGCACGGTGCTGACGGCACCCTTGATAAGATAGTTGAAAACTGGAATACCGATTTCCGCGGTTGCTTTGCGGATACGGTTATCTATTGGTGCAATGATGAGGGACAAAGAAAGGCTACTCAGAAGGCACCTGACGGCTCGTCTCCCGTATGGCTTAACGCTTCGGGCGCAGCAGATGCAAACGGCTCTTATATCGCGGCTAAATATACCCTTGCCGAGGATATTACGGATTGTGTTGGCAAGGACGGAACGCCGATAGATCTCAATCTTTATATGCACATAGTATATCCCACCACCACCGCGGAAAAGCCGCTCGATGATGTGCCCGTTATTGCGCTTGCAAACTCCTCCGAGTATCTTACAACTGCAAGCACAAGCTCGGGGCTTCGTCCGCAGCATAACGGCTTCCTCTTCAGAGGCTATGCAGGTGCGGTATTCGATTATCTGTATCAGCCTATGGCACAGTCGGATTACTACGGCTACTATGACGGCAGAACCGATATCGGTGGTATGACTGGCGACCGTATGAACTACGGACTTCACCTGTACGATGATAAGCGAGTAAATACCGCAGCGGTACGTTATATGCGCTACCTTGCATATACTCAGCCCGAGACCTATGCGTTCGATACCGAGAGCATCGGCGTATACGGAAACTCCAAGGGTGGTTGGTTTACCTTCCTTGGCGAGGCAGAGCTCAGAAATTACACGGTTGACGACATATCGAAGTACACAGTGGATCAGCTCGAGACTCTTATAGATACAAGAATCAATAATTATACCTCAAAGCGTCAGTATGCCGGTCACGATAATGAGACCAGATACCAGAACGGAATTACCGAGGCATACGTAAGAAACGGCGTAACGATAGATGGCGGAGAGCTTCAGCCTTGGCTTACCTATACCGATAAAAACGGTGAGGTGCATGAGATACTTTCCTATATCAATTGGGCATACGCATCTAACGGAAGCAACAGTGAGGATATCACAGCGGGTCATTGTCCCGTATTCTCCGCGCTTCATATGCAGGATGATTTCACGGTAACCAACAACGAGTTTTCCGAGATCACCGCATGTCTCGATATCCCCTCTATGTTCGTTATAGTTGACCTCGGTCACACCTTCGCATACGGACCCGAATATCATTACGGATACGACACGTACGATGCGATGTTCTCCTTTGCAAATTATTATCTTCGCGGTGATGCGGTTGAGGTTGTTTATACCTCACCCAAGAACAAGACGGGTAATATTGCGCTCAATCAGGAGCTTGTTATCAAGTTCTCGGGTAGCGTTCCCGCAAGCGAGATAGAGAAAATCAGCGTTCTTTCTTCTGTTGGCGTTAAGGTAAACGGAACGTGGACATCCGCAAGAGGTGAGACTGAGTGGACCTTCCATCCTACCGATTTTGTAGGTGGAGAGACCTATTCCGTAACCGTTCCCGCGGCACTTTGCGGTGATAACGGCAAGGCAATGGGCGCGGATTACACCTTTGTTGTTCGCACTGTAGATGAAACCCTTACCGGCGGAAGCACCGTTAACGGCACAAAGGGCACCTATCTTATATTCAACACTACCGATATGAGCAGCACTGACGGTGCGCGTGTGCGCTTCTTCGTATCCAACGATGCTGCAAACACCGTTGCGCTCTACGCGGTTAACAGCTATAATGCATCCGCCCCCGATAGCTCCGAGATCGGTGATCTTGTAGGTAAGGTAAATCTTACCGGTAGCGGCTACTACGATATAGATGCTACGGAGTATATTGCGGCGGCAAACGGCGGTACTGCGGTATTCCTTCTTAAGGCTACCAAGGAGGCAGACAGTGCGGAAAAGGTTATAGATATAGCCTCCTCGCTCTCCGGCGTAAGCGTTGGAAGCTTCATTAAGTCCGAAACTGCGGTTACCGCACCTGACGGATCGGCAGCATCCTCGTTCTATGCTACCACAAACGTATATAGCTCAGGCTCAAAGCAATATCCCGCAGAGCTTGATTTCTATGCTAATACGACAACTCTTATGAGCGTTTCCGGTATCTTTTCCACTGCAAATATTAAGACTGATGATCTTGGCAGACTTTACACCGTAACACTCAGGGTTTATGATACCGTGTCAAGAACGGTACGTATGTATCTGAACGGTGCGTTCACCTCCACGAACGGCGTTCACGATTATAACAGAGCAAGCTATAACCTTAAGACAAAGGCTAACGAGTGGACAGAGCTTACCTTCACCTACAGGGTATATGAGCCGGATTACGGTGACAATGCTCTTGCAAAGAAGACTCTGACGGTAACCCTTGAGCCTGATGGAAATAAGAATTCCAAAATATACGTTGACAGCATTACCGTTACCGAAACAGTTACAGCCGTAACCGTTACCGACGCTGCAATAGTCGGCGGTAATCGCGGCGGTGCTTACAAAACATCCGATCAATCGCCCTTCTCAATAGGCAGCACAAGCTATAAGACGCTTTATGCGGCACTTTCTGCTGTGGCAAACGGCGATACGATCGTTATGAATTCAAATTATACTACAACGGCTCAGGATAATTTCACCCTACTTTCCGGATATTCCGACGTTACGATCGATCTTAACGGATATGATCTTCACGCGAAGGGCGGCGCACTTATAGTAGCCGCGGCAAAATCCAACCCCGATACCGTTACCAATATTACGCTTAAGGGTGGAGACGTATATCTTTACAGCGAGGCTCTTGTAACTGTTGCAGGCTCTGCGGCTGCGGGTGCAGGCAAGAGATTCAATATTAACGTAGAGAACGTAAACGTTCTTAACGCAAGAGGATCGAGACTTGAGTATGTGATGATCGATTGCTCGACCGCTAATACGTATGACGTGTCCGTTAACTTTACCGTTAAGAACTCAAACGTTGAATTCTTAAAGAGCATCAATACAAATAACCCCGTTACCATATTCTCAAACGGCACGGGTAAGGTAAACGTAAGCTACAAGCTCATAGGTGGCAGGATCACCTGTGACTTGCTTGACGCCGTAACCTTATGGTCGGCGTTCAAGAAGACCGAGTTCGTAGAGAATAACGGCGCGTACACCACCGTTATCCTTCCCGAATCCGCAGGCGTTCCCAGTATCGCTATAATGAGAGCAGACGGCGTTGCGGCACTTGCAAAGAGCACAACTGAAAATTATATGTCAACGCTTGTTGCAGATAAGAGCGAGCTTTCCACAAAGTACGGTCTTATCCCCGAGGAGTACGCTGATGCGAATGCGTATCCCTTCGTGGTATTTGATGAAAACGGCGGCTTTGTAAATGCGGCGGGCAGCTGGCTTGGCTCTAACGGCTCGGGCGGTGCGCTCGGTGTTGCAAAGGGCTACGTTACCAACGCATGGAACGGTACCACCTACGGTGAGAATCCCATGGAGGCATACGTTGTTATGCGCCGTGATTATAACCTCACAAGCGGCGAGTATTTCGATAACCTCGGTCAGACTCAGGGTACTATCTACGTTGACCTTGGCGGCTATACTCTTTCCGCAGGTACGGTTGCAAAGACACTCCTTCCTTCCACCTCCAAGGGCTTCAGCGGCGCTGCGGGTGAGAAGATCTTCCCCACTACGGTTATTGTTTCAAACGGTAAGATGATCGCCTATAATCAGGGCATCATGCAGTTCCAGTGCTGGGATTCCGTAGGTGGCGGAGCAATTGCAAACAAAAAGTTCACCTTTATCTTTAACAACGTTACCTTTGGCGTTCACTCCACAGGTGTTAACGCTGCGAGTCTTCTTACTCACATGCTGACTCAAAAGACTACGACAGCAGCTGCGCCTTATTACGTTGAGTATAATGATTGTACGTTTGACGTCAAGACAGCTACCTCTGCTAATGCAATGCGACTGTTCGTTTCCAATAGCGACGGTAGATACGTTAAGATCACAACCGTGGTAAACGGCGGTAAGATAATCGCAAACGATCCCGCAAAGGTAATCCCCGTATACGGCACGGGCGACGCTTACGGCTCATCCGTTACCTTCGGTAAGGACAGCGCGGGTAATTATCTCACCTTTGTTGTTCCCGAGGATAAGACTGTTGCAGGCGGCGAATACCACTCCGAAGAAGGCGTGCTTTACTTCGAGCGCGGCGCGGTTGAAAACGGTGAGGTTACCTATAATCTTACCAAGAACCCCAATGCTACCGAGTACGGAACCATTCCTCCCGAGTATGCGGATGCTGAGACCTATCCCTTCGTAGTATTTGATGAAAACGGCGGCTTCCTTGGCGCATACAAGTGGCTCTTCGGTGCCAACACGTCAAGCAGCGCTATGGATAAGGCAAGATCTTATATGCAGACAAACGTTTACAACGCTGCAGATAAGACCTACGGCGCAAACCCCAAGAGCGTTACCATTCTTCAGCGCCGCGATTATACTGCGATAGCTGATGAAAGACTTGTTAATATAGCACAGATCCAGGGCAGCGTGCTCTTCGATCTCGGCGGTTATACCTACACGCAGAACTCTGCGGCAAAGTATCCTATCTTCTACGTAACCTCCAAGGGCTGGAGCGGCTCGGGAGACGAGAAGATGTTCCCCACCACCATTAACGTAAAGAACGGTCATATGCTTGTAACCGGCTCGGGCGTTATTGGCTTCAACACTTGGGAATCGGTAGGCAACGGTGCTATTGCACATAAGGTGTTCACCTTCAACTTTGATGACGTTGACTTCGGCTTTGCAAGTGGCGCTACCTCCGAAAACCTCATTGCTTACTACACCAACACCGCAGGCGGTACGTTTACCGTTCCCGGACCTCTTAACATCAACCTTAACGACTGTACGTTTGATCTTAAGACAAACGCAAGCTCTGCTACAAACGTTACTCTCTTCAACGCGGCATGCGCTAGCGGACAGTGGGTAAAGGCTACTATCAACGTTTGTGGCGGTACTATAATAGCGGATACGCTTGACGGTATAACGCTGATCAAGACGGAAAGTAACTACGGCTCTACCGTAACCTTCACAAGGAACGGCGGTGCTTATACAGCTCTTCAGCTTTCTTCCGGTGCGAGTGTACCTACTACTCAGTTTGCAACCGATAGCGGCAACAAGTCCTTCGTTAAATCGGAGGTTAACGGCGACGTTGCAACGTACGTGCTCTCATCTCTTACAACAGAGTACGGCACCATTCCCGAAAAGTACGCATCCGTGCTTGATTATCCCTTCGTAGTATTCAACAGCAAAGGCGAGTTTGTAGCTGCTTGTACCGAGTTCTATGGCAAGCAGAGCGGTTCGAGTGCGATCGGTAAGGCGATCTACACCGTCCTTAAGCCTAACGTATGGGATACTGCAGCAGGCTCTTACGGCTCAGGCGAGACGAACGCGATAATCTTGATGCGTCGCGACTATACGCTTGGTGTTGACGAGTATCACGATAATCTTGCTCAGGCACAGGGCAAGGTGGTTATAGATCTCGGTGGCTTCACGCTGTCCGAAAATCCGAGCAATACAAAGGGAAGATCTATCTTCTTGGGTGTAAATAAGAGATGGTCGGATTCGGGTGATGCGCACATCTTCCCCACTACGTATAACATTAAAAACGGTACTATCCTTATGCATAAGTACTCGCTTATGAGTATGGAAAGCTGGAAGAGCTCTACTGCAGGCACCACAGTTGCCGATAAGCATTTCACTTGGCAGTTTGACGGTGTTACCTTCGGGCTTCAGGCAGGCGCTACCACACCCGAGCTTATAGGACGTTATACGATCAGCTCCAGCAATACAAAGGAGCAGGTTGCCCCCTTCCACCTCATTTTCAATAACTGCACGTTCGATCTTCGCACAAATGCTCCTCACCATACCGTTAATATCTTTAACTGTAGCGTAGAGACAAAGCACTTCATTAGCTCTGATATTACCGTAAACGGCGGTAAGGTGCTTGCAAACGATATGTCCTATTTCACCGTCTATACGTTCAATAACGCTAACGGCTCAAGCATAACCTTCAGCGAAGATTTTGCAATTGAGCTTAAGGACAGCGCGGCAGCTCCTGCCGATACCGTAGAGTATCC
>JAZRLU010000128.1:0-2788 GCA_045647045.1 Eubacteriales bacterium | reverse complement strand
ATGAAGGTATAATAGCTGCTGACGTGGTAGCTGCCGCTTTCGGTGCCGTTTGTATAGGTGATCTCACTTAGAAGCTGATATGCATGGAGCGAGAGCTCGGCATAGGTATAGGCTTTGCCGTTTATTTCCATCACACCTGTGGTGTAGGCTATCGGTGTGCCGTCTATGTGGAAGGTATATGCACCGTGCTCTGTGCCATCGGGCAGAATAAAGCGAAGGGTGGGGGTATCCTTAAGCAGGATAGCTGCGCCGCTGATGCCGCACGCCGTGCTTGTGGTGCCCGTGGCTATCTCGCACTCCCTGCTATAGTCTCCGAGAACGGCATCGATATTTGCGAGTGCGGATGCCGCGTTTGCCGAATTAAAGTACACGTATGCCGCCCTGATATACGCAAGGGTATCAAGAACGAGCGCCTTTTCAGTATCGCTTGATGCCGCCGAGGCAAGAACCGTGCTTGCATATTTCGGTATGCTCATAGTCCACGATTCGTTGTGATCCGTGCCGTTTTCGGTAAGGGTTGCCGCAAGAATTATATCGCGTGCCGCCTCTGCCGCAGGCATAGCCACCGCTACGCGGTAGTAGGTAAGCCCATCGTCAAGCACTACCCTTTGTGCATTCGGGTATTCCTTACCGTCTACGGTGAAGGATTTAAGAGCATCCGTATCGGGCAGGTAGATATTATATACAAGCTCCGTGCCGAGGCTGATGCTTGCCTTTACCGTAAAGCTTACGTCCGAGATATCTATGGGGCGCAATCTGTAGGTTACGCCTGCCCCGCTCTCCGAGATCTTTACAAAGGCAAGCGTGCCGCCGTTGTAATAGCCCTTTGGTGCGGGCTCGGAAGGACCGAGGGTGAGGGACGTATAATTTGCCGTTGCTACCTTGCCAAAGGTAAGCGTATCCTGCCTTTGGTTTGTATCCGTATTTGCGGTATAGAATCTTTCGGTAAAGTCTGATGCGGTATTTGCAAGTATCTCGCCGCCGTTTACACTTACGCTGTATACTACCCTATCCGCCGTGCCGCCGCCCGTAAGAGGAAGCATTACCGCGCTTTCCGCACCCGTAAGGTCAAAGGTGCATCCATTAAAGGTGGCATCCACCAAAACCGCCGCCCTTGCCGATGCAAAGGCAGACTCTGCCGCATTGAATACAACGCCGCCCGTGTTACCTTCTGCCGCGAAGGTAACGTTATCGAACACCGCTGTATACTTGGCATCCGAGCCGCTGAGAGCCGCCGTGTAGCCAAAGGATACAATGCCGCTGCCGCCGCTTTGCGTAAGAGTGCCGTTTTTGATGAGTATAGAGCCGCTAATGCCACCCCGTGTAGCAATTATGCTAATAAAATTCATACCGCTTTCGGTAACGGTAACGTTATATCCGCCAAGATCCACCGTAAGCTTGCCCGAAAAATCGGAGATGATCGCGCCGCCGGTCTTTTCCACGTTGCGGCGAACGGCTACGGTATAAACGCCCGATTTGTTGGCATTTATCATCTCGTACACGCCGCTGAAATCCGTGTAGGAGCCAACGTAGCCGCCCCTATCGTAAAGAACTACGGGGTACTCCTTGGCATCGGTATCGGCTTCATCCTCGTAAGCGTAGTAGGCGGTGACGTTATCCATATATACCTCTGCGCTTGTGTTGGTGTCCTGCAAAACTCTTGCCTCGCCGAAGATAAATTCGCCCGCGTTAAGAGTTACGTTTTGTGTGCCGAGGGTATACGTGCCTGCGATACTGTTCCACTGTGCCTCGGTTAAGAACTCAAAGCCATCCGCAGTTGCATTCGTGCCGTTTACGTAGACGTAATATCTGTTGTCGGTCACGTCTACAAGCACCGCAATATTAACGTACTCGCTGCCCTTAACGTTTACTATCGTTGCCCTTGTGCTATCCTTGGATGCGTAAATGCTGCCGTCTGATTTAAGCTTTAGGATCGGGGCAAACAGCGTGGACGAGGCGGCTCTTGTGATAAACTGAACAAGGTTTATCTCGGATGGGATATTTACCGCCTTGATATCAAATTCAAACACAAAGCTTTTGCCCGCGTTTTCGTAGCCTGCAACGTGGGATGGCTGGTAGCCGTCACAGTTGGCATAGAAGTTTACGTAGCCCGTGTTCTTTGCCGTGCCGTTGCCGCGCTTGAAAACGTAATTTCCGTTTTCGTTAACGATACTGTACGAATTTTGCTGATTTCTTATCTGCACCGTATCAAGATCGGCAGCGCTCGGCTTGTAATTTGCCGCACCTGCATCACTTTCGGCGCTAAGGTTGGTTGTTACTCCTGCCGCTACGGTATCGGAAGGACCGAAGGTGTAGTTGAATATAACCGAAGAAGGAAGGGTGCTTCCTACCCCGAGACCGTAAAACTCCTTTATCCTCTCTGCCGCCGTATTTACTCGCGTTTCGTCATACGAAGCATCGGCAATAACGCGGTTGAGCTGTGCGATAAGGGTGCGCGCCGTGGCGATATAGCCTGCATCTCCGAATGCCGTTGCCCTCTCGATAAGCGCGCTTGCCGAATCGGTGGCGGCGCTTCTGTTAAAGCCTGCGAGCCTGCTGCCCGAAATGCTCATTTCGTATACGTTGACCGTGGGCTGAGAGGTGTTTGAAAGGGTAATTCTTACCTTGGAGGCAGGTACACCGCCAAGATCTATATAGAAATACTTGGTAGCGGAATAGGTCTTATTGTAAACAGTTGTCCACTCGCCGTTGCAATATGCCTCTACCTTGACCGTGTCAACGTAGCCGTTGTTGTAGCCCTCTATATTGAGGGTATCAAGCGAGTAGA
>JAZRLU010000127.1:0-4882 GCA_045647045.1 Eubacteriales bacterium | reverse complement strand
CCGCATGAGGGCGGCAGGCGCCAACATATTTGTGCTTGGCACGGCGGCGCTGTTTAACGGCGGATCACTTACAGATAATATTGCAAGCTTCAGACATGACGCGCTTGCACAATAAACCGAAATTAAGAGGTTATAAGATGAAAAAGAAGGTATGTATTATATACACGGGTGGCACGATAGGCATGATGCCCACCGAAAACGGATATGCACCCAACCCTGCGGCATTCCCCGAGCTGCTTGACAAGATACACGATATAAATCTGCCCGATTTCCCCGCTTACGAGGTTAAATGCCTTTCGCGCCTACTTGACTCATCAAACGTAACGGTGGACGAATGGAACGAGATAGGAAGGGTTATAAGGGACAATTACGAGCTTTACGACGGCTTTGTTGTGCTTCACGGTACGGACACGATGGCGTATACCGCCTCGGCTATGTCATTTATGCTTGAAGGGCTTGACAAGGCGGTTGTATTTACCGGCTCGCAGATCCCCCTTTGCCGCATCCGCAGTGACGGTGCGGACAACCTGGTTACCTCTATTTTGGTAGCCGCATCCGGTGAGGTGCACGAGGTGTGCCTGTATTTTGGCGGTATGCTTATGCGCGCAAACCGCTCTACAAAGACTTCCGCAGACGATCTTCTTGCCTTTACCTCCCCCAACTATCCGCGCCTTGCGGACGTTGCGACCTCTATAGTATACAGAAAAAAGGTACTGTGCGAGCGTAGCACAGCACCCTTCCGCTTAACGGAAATGAATCAGGTTCCGATAGCGGTTATAAAAATATTCCCCGGCTTCAATTCTCGCCTGCTTGAGGCGGTGCTTGAAAGTGGGGTTTGCGGTATAGTTCTTGAAGCCTTCGGTGCAGGAAATATTCCGCACGGGGAAGACCTTTTGCCCGCGCTTCGCAAAGCACAAGAGAAGGGCGTGCTTATAGTTGTTACCTCACAATGTGGCAAGGGCTACGTAAGGCTTGGCGCATATGAGGCAAGCATGCACCTTTGCGACTCCGGCGCTATCTCCGGCAGAGATATGACCACGGAGGCAGCCGTTGCAAAGCTTTACTATCTTTTCTCAAAATACAACGACACCGAGAAAATAGCAAGCCTTATGGAGTGCGATCTGCGCGGTGAAATAAGCATAGACGAGTAAGCTATCCCCTACCCCGTTGCGTATTTTGCCCGCCCTCGCCACGCTTTTTTGCGCGGCGCGCCAATGCGGCAGGCACAAGCTCACACGCAAGCGTTGAGAGTAGCACGGATATGCCGCCTATTATTTGCATTACGCTTAACGACTCACCGAGAACGGTAACCGAAAGCACTACGGCAACAAGCGGATCCGTGTAGCTGTATATTGCGACCTCTGTGCCTGAAAGGCTGCTTACAGAGCTAAAATACATAAGATACGCCACACCCGTGTGAAATATTCCGATAGTTACAAGGGCTATATAGCCGACAGCGCCGATGCTAAACGTGGTTATATCACCGCGCAAAAGCACGTACGGCAGTAGCACCGCCGCCGAGCATATAAACTGCATTAAGGTGCGCTCTGTATTACCGATACCGATAAGCGATTTATTCATGAGAATTACCGAGGCATAAAGCACCGCCGCGCCAAGCGCAAGGATAGCGCCAAGCAGATGATCGGAGCCGTTCGCCACGTCTGCCCCCACCGTCATAAGAACGGTACCGATGCTTGCCGTTATAAAGCATATTATGCCGACGGGTGATATTTTCTCCCTGAAGATCAGGGGGCAAAGCACCGTAACAAGCACGGGTGCGAAGTAATAGCATAGAGTTGCCGCCGCCACGGAGGTATATCTGTATGCCTCAAACAAAAGTATCCAGTTAAAACCTATTGCCGCACCCGATACGGCAAGCAGAATGATATTGCGCGGGGACGCGCCAAGGCTGGGGCGCTTTTTTTGAAAAAGCAGAACACCGCCAAGCAGCAGCGAGGCAAGAATTGCACGCGCAAGCGCTATAACGGACGAAGCAAGAGGGATAAGGCGCACGAAAACGCCGAGCGTGCCAAACGCCGTCATAGCCGTTATCATAAACAGCTTTGCTCTTTTTTTCATATCCTTATCACCTCCGTTTGATCAATATTATACCCCCGATATGATGCGCTTGTCAATACCGCTTGGGCACTCTGTGTGCCGATTTCCTTTATTTTTTGCTTGACAACGCATATTTTTTATAGTATAATAGGAGTCCTGTTAATTTTAAATATATATTTGGAGAACAAAATGTCAGATAAAATCAATAATCTCGGAGGCACGCACGGGCGCTTTTTACGCATAGCGTCTATAGTAGTTACCGCGGCAATAATAATTACCGCCGTAGTGCTTGCCGCAGCCTGCATTCATCTTTACAAGACCGGCGGTGATCAGCCCTACACGCGCGAGCGCGCCGAAGCGTATCTTACGGCTATCCTGCCCTGCACGCTTACCTGCCTTGCGCTTGTAATTGCCATAGGCGTGCTTGATCTTGTTTTCGGCGAAAAGGAAAAGACCAAAAACCGTATCGGTGCAAGAGCAATGCTTTCCATCCTTCGCAAAAAGCACAGCGGCACACCCCTCTCGGCTGAATACGAGGCGGTGGCAGCAAAGGAAAGAAAAACAAGAATGATCGGTATGATAATCTGTGCCGCAGTTGGCACGGTGCTCTTTGGCGCGGTGCTTTTGTTTGCGCTTATCAACACCGAAAGCTATACCATTGAGGCGTGCACGGATCAAGCGGCAATACTTGCGATACTTGCATCCGTAGCATTTGTGCTTACGGGCGGTCTTGTATTCCTTACGATGCTTGCGCACGACCGTTCGTTTGCGCGTGAGCTTGAAGCTACCAAGGCAGAGCTTGCCGCAGCAAAGGAGCGCGGTGTGCTTGCAGGTAATGCAGACAGCGTGCAGACACTTGCCGAAGGACATAGCATATATATTATCCGCGGTGCAATACTCATTGCCGCGATCGTGTTTATAATACTCGGAATAAGCAACGGCAGTATGAATGACGTGCTTGGAAAGGCCGTACAGATCTGTACGGAGTGTATAGGTCTTGGCTGATATGAAAAACTTTTTAAACAAGCTTAAATGCCTCATCCCCACCAAAAGGCGGCTGATCCAGCTTTACGCCGCACTTCTTACAAATGCAAACATCAAGGGCTTTGTTAACGGCTCTATCTATCAGGGCGCGGTAAAGAATACCTGCGTGCCCGGCCTTAACTGTTACTCCTGCCCCGGTGCTGCCGCGGCGTGCCCTCTCGGCTCGCTTCAAAACGCGCTTGCCTCCAGCAAGACGAAGGCACCGCACTACGTTATCGGTATCATTCTTCTTTTCGGTATCATTCTTGGCAGAATGATATGCGGCTTCCTTTGCCCCTTCGGTCTTATTCAGGATCTTCTTTACAAGATAAGAACTCCGAAGCTTAAGAAAAACAAGATAACCAAGATACTCTCCTACCTCAAATACGTTATCCTTGTGATATTCGTTGTAGTCCTTCCGCTTATATACGCATTCAAGGACTTCCCCCTGCCTGCGTTTTGTAAGTACATATGCCCCGCAGGAACTCTCGGCGGTGCGATAGGTCTTCTTATAAATCCCGAAAATACCGAGATGTTCGGCATGCTCGGTCCGCTCTTTACTTGGAAATTCGTGCTTCTTGTGGGCTTTATAATGGCATCGGTATTCATTTACCGCGTATTCTGCCGTTTCTTCTGCCCCCTTGGCGCACTTTACGGCTTATTTAATAAGATAGCGATCCTCGGCATAAGGCTTGAAAAGCCGAAGTGCACCGAATGCGGCAAGTGCATCAGCACCTGTAAGATGGATATCAACGAGGTTGGTGACCACGAATGCATCAGCTGCGGTGATTGCGTATCGGTATGCCCCACGCAGGCTATCAGCTACCGCGGCGGCAAGATCATTCTCCCCGCAAACGAGATTCCCGAATTTACTACCTCCGTTACCGACTGTGAGAGCATCGGCGATGCAGAGGGTAACGAGCAGCAGGTTAAGAACTCCGTTACCAAGACCGTTGATTATGAGTGCGAGAGCATCGGCGATGCACCCGATGAGGCTGTTGAAAGGGCGGCTAAGCGCCACAACGTACGCGCTCTTGTTATAAAGATAACCGCAGGCGTGCTTGCCGCGGCACTTCTTGTAACCGCGCTTGTGTATTACAACTTTATCGACAAGGTTCCCACATCCGATTTTACAGACGAGCTTCCTGCTGATGAAGGAAACGAGATCGGCAACATATGCTACGATTACACCTTCCGCCTTGTTGGCAGTGACGGTGAGCTTACGCTCAGCGATCTGCGCGGCAAAGCCGTTGTTATAAACTTCTGGGGCACGTGGTGCGGTCCTTGCTGTGCCGAGCTCCCCCACTTCAACGAGCTTGCAAGCGAGTATGCGGATAGCTGCGAGTTTGTGGTTATCCACTCCTTCTACGGTGAATCCGAGGCAGAGGGATATATAAATGCAAACTTCCCGAACAGCGAGATGAACTTCGTTTATGACGACAGATATTCCGAGGAATCGACCAAGAGTATGTACTACTCCATGCTTGCAGGAGTTAACGCTACCACATATCCCGTTACCTTCGTGCTTGATGCAGAGGGCAAGATAACCTTCAGCAAGATAGGCGGCATCACCTACGATGCGCTTAAGACAGAGATTGAAAAAGCAATAGCGGCGGAATAAACCGCCGCCTTGAAAGGTCATTATGAAGCTTATACTTAATGCCACGGTAAAGCTCCTTTTGGGACTTATTCTTATCGGAGCGCTTCTGTTTTTACCTGCTTGGACGTTTAATTACCCCGGCGCTTGGCTTTTTATTGCCTTGCTCTTTATACCGATGCTTATTATGGGTACGGTAATGCT
>JAZRLU010000126.1:0-1175 GCA_045647045.1 Eubacteriales bacterium | reverse complement strand
GATTCGTAAAGGAACGTGGGGTGAACGTAGATGGTTTCAAAGTGCGTTATCTGGTTGCAAACGCCCATTCGCCACGGGAGCGTGGTTTCCGCGCCGAAAGCCTCGCCGTTCATAAAGTTGCCCCATCTGCCAAGCGCTTGGGCAAGAATTATACCCGGAGTGCAGCAATCTGCAAACGCAAAGAAATTGATCTTTTTATAAAGGCACACGCCGAGAACGGCAAATGCACCTGCAAGTATACCGCCGTATATGGCAAGTCCGCCGCTTCTTATATCGATAACCTCGCTGAAGCTATCAAATGAATCAAGGCTTGTAAGAACGTAATAAAGCCTTGCGCCGACAATGCCAAGCGGTATTGCGAAAATAACCATATCGATAACGTCGTCAAACGTAACGCCGATCTTTTTTGCGCGGTATATCGTATACGCTACCGCAAGCACCATACCGCAGGTTATTATCAAGGCATACCAGGCAATGGATATGCCGAATATTTCAAATGCAACACTGTTTACCTCAAACTCGCCTATTCCGAGCCCGGGGAAGGATATCTTAGATATTTTAAGCATTTTGTCCTCTTTTATTTAAACATCGTATTTTTTCTCTAAAACGTCAGCTATCGTTATTTTTTCAAGCTTAATTGCAAGCTCAAAGCTGATCTTATCAAAAATATGATGGAATATACACGACGTTTTATCCTTGTTCATAGAGCATACCTCTGTTGATTCAAGGCATCTTGCAATTGCTATAGGACCGTCAATAAGCTCTATTATACGCTTAAGCGTGATCTTATCGGGCGAGAGCCTGAGCTTGTATCCGCCCTTTGCACCCTTGCAGGAGGAAACTATCTCTCCGTGGGCAAGCTTGTGAAGTATCTTCAGCGTAAAACGCGGTGTAACAGACGTTCTTTCCGAAAGCGTGCTTGCATCAACAAGCCCCTCTGCTACTGCAAGCTCGCTGACTATTCTCAACGCATAATCGGATTCAAGTGTGATTCGCATAACTAACTCCGTAAAAGTAAGGCTACCCGCGGTATCGGGTAGCCTTGAATATTATTTGTTACCCTTATTGTAAGAATCGAGCTTTGCGTGAATCTTTCTCGACTGATCAAGAAGATGGCTGATGGTTCGATCGTGATTAAGGGTGTCTATAATGTAAGCAACGTACTTACACATATT
>JAZRLU010000125.1:0-4849 GCA_045647045.1 Eubacteriales bacterium | reverse complement strand
CGATGAGTATACCTATATAGTTACTAACTACCCCTCGTTTGTAAGTGCACTTGAGGATATGTTCGTTGCGGCGGCTAATTCACCGCATGCAGAGCGCTTTGAGACCGATTATTTTGGCGAAGGACTTATTGAGGAATACCGTGACGGCGGTAATTATACAGATGAGATGATCGCACTTTGGAGCGAGGAAGAGGGGCTTGAAGCCGATTATTCCTCTATTTCCACCGCTACCGTTAAGGTTACCTATGACGGTAAGGAGGATACGGTTGACAATATCCTTAACTACTATGCGGAAAAATACGGCACCACCTCACAAAAGTATAATCTTGCATACACAAGCTGCATGGATAAGTATGAGCAAAGGGCAACTATAGTTGCCGCGGATATTCTTGTTGATCTGTTCCGCGTAAGGCGCAGAATAGCCGATGAGCTTGGATATGACAGCTATATTGAGCACGCGTATGACTCGCTTGGCAGAGACTACGATCACGAACAGATGAACGATCTGCTTGACGATATAGCGGAATACGTTTTACCCGTATACGCAACGCTTAACCACTATATATTCAGCAACTACTTTATGCTGAATACCGCTACCGATCTTAAGATAGCCGATCTTATAAACAACGGCTATTATATGATGACGGAGCTTGACAGCGAGCTTGGCGATATATATTCCTATATGCTTCAGTTTGGGCTTTACGATATTTCGGGCGCGAAAACGAACAGGCTTGACGGTGCGTTTACCACCTATCTTGATAAATACGATGCACCCTATACGTTCATCACGGCGTATGAGAGCACAACCGATTACTCTACCCTGTTCCACGAGTTCGGTCACTTTGCGGAATTCTTTATCAATTACCGCTCCGATGCATCTCTTGATGCAAACGAGGTATCATCGCAGGGTCTTGAATATATAATGCTTAACCACCTTGGCGATTTTGTATCGAGTAAGGATAAGCAATATCTTAAGTACACCGCGCTTGAAGGTGCGCTTACTACCCTTATTTTCCAAGGCTTCTACGCAAGGTTTGAGGATATCGCATACAGAATACCCGAAAGCGATATTTCAAAGGAAACGCTTGACAGAGCCGTAGCTCAGGCGGCACGCGATTTCAGCCTTAACGATGAGGTGCTTTGCGACGTATCTTACGTAAATATTCCGCATATTTACATCTCCCCTATGTACGTGCAGTCCTATTGCACGTCGGTTATCCCCGCGCTTGATCTTTACTTTAAGGAAAGCAAGCAAAGCGGCAGCGGCGTTGAGCTTTACAAGAGCTACCTTCACCTTATGGGTGAGGACGTAAGCTTTACAGAGGCGCTTGATAGAATAGGTCTTGCATCACCCTTTGACAATGGCGTAACGATGGAAATCGCCGATGCTATCTACTACGAGATCGTAGGAACGCATTTCTACGGGCAAGAGAACGGTGACGATGCAAGCAACGCGGCATAACCGCGCACTAACCCAAATCAATACTCGGAGATCCCGGTCTTTCGGCTGTGGGTATCTCCGAGTATTTTTATTACAGATCGCTCTTTTCATACCACCGACCTCACCTCCGCAAAAAAATACCAAAATGCAACATTATCTTGTGAATATTGCACAAATCAAAAAAATAAACTTTGTTACATCTGTTTTTTGGTTTATAAAGCGAAAAACTTGACACCTGCTGCAAGATTGTGTTATAATATTTATACACCAAGTATCGGTGAATAAACTTTAGGAGACTATGTATTATGAAAAAAACAATCACTATTCTTTTAATGCTTACACTTATCGTATCACTTGCACTTGTCTCCTGCACGCCAAATGACGTACCGAACGACGGTGCCGATACAAGCGGCAACGAAAACGGCAGCGGCAACGAAAACGGCAGCGGCGACGGAAACGACAGCGGCGACAATACCGATAACGAAGGCGACAATAGTGGCAACACGGATACCGAAGGCGGTAGCGGTGATAATACGCAAGGCGAAGAGGATAACGGCGGTAACGTTACCGAACAAACAAAAAAGTATCAGATAGTTGACTCACTTACAAGCATCCCCGTGCTTCCCACCGAAAATGCACCCGAATACTACGTTTATTATGGCATTGTATATAAAATCTTTTATTCCGCGGACGAAGCTAAGTCCTTTACCGATAATATAAAAGCTGACGGCGTTGAATTTCCGCGCCAATGTATGGGATTTGATATTGAAAGCGAGGACTACGTGCAGGTATGGATATTTGAGTGTTCAATGACAGATGCTCAATATGCTACGTTTGCCGAGGAAAATAAGCGTGCCGATGAGCTTGAATACAACTATAACAATTATAATGAACCTCACTTTTATTCCTATCTGATATACCGTGATGAGCAAAAGCATGGCTCAGGATTGGATATAGCGCTTTACGATCCATTTGAAGGAGAGAGTCCCTTGCGCATAGCCGCACTTGAGCTCTGCACGGAAAGCTATAAAACCATTGAAAGTGTCACGAATAACTCCAATACGAGTAGTGTTTTTGAGAATTATGCAGTTTTGCCGCAGGATTTCTCACGTGAATTGCTTTCAATTATTAAAGTCGATAGCAAAAACTATAATATCACCTATGACGGTAAGGTGGTTGCCACCATCTTAGCCGCCGAGGAGCTTTCAGAGGAATTAATTGACGATCTGATCGAAGGCTTAAGGATAGTTGGCTGATATACTTTTACCACACAAAACCAAGGATGCTGCCCTTCGCGAGGTGCGAAGGACAGCATCCTTTACTTTTATTAATTTTCAAGAAGATGAAGCTCGAATGCTATCTTACCCGAGGGGGATATCTCCATTGAACGGCGGAAGAGCTTACGTGCGCCCTCTTTATCTCCATCAAAGAGCTTGCCGTAGCCAAGCATACCGTAAAGCTCTGCAAGGCGAAGCGCCGTATGGTCACCCATAAAGCAACCGAAGAGCTTGGATATCTGCCTGTAATATTTGCATCCGCCTGCGAGCTCACGCTCCCATGCCAGAACGGCATCACGCATTATGCTGCGTGCGCGCATCTCTGCGCCGCCAAGACGAACGGACAGAGCGGAATAATATACGAACTCGCCGCCCATATTCCACATTCCTACGTCCTTTTGCTTTACAAGGGCACCTATGATCTCTCTTGCCTCATCATCTCTGCCAAGTGCCTTAAGCGCTGCCGCCTCGTTATATCTGTAGGGGATAAGCACGCTTTCGTTCCAGAATGCGGCGTTGAGGTTTTCGGGTATTGAGGTTGCACGCCTGAACATATCAAGGGCATCCTCATATCTTCCCTCCTTCATTGCGGTGCGACCGCGGCAAAGGCAGGAATACATATAGGGCGTTGCCACTATAACCTCCTCACCCTCTGCAGGTGCGAAGGTATGCGAGCGCATAGTCTGCTCTGCCTTGTCAAACATAAACGCGGCATTATAGGAGTTTGCTATTGCAAGCATTATCTGGTCGTTGGGAATCTCGGGCATGCTTGCCGTTAAGAATGCGGCGCTTTCTGCGGCAGGACGGGATGAGCGTGCCATAACGCTTGCTAGCTCTGAAAGAAGCATAGGATCGCCGGGCTTAAGCTCAAGCGCACGGCAAAGAAGGGCTATTGCATCCTCAGTTCTGCCGAGGTGATTATCATAAACAAGCGCAAGATTGCGATAAGGGATATAGAAATCGGGCTCGTACTTGATAGCAGCCTCCCAAAGGCTTGCGGCGCGATCGTAAACGCGCGCATTGTAAAGCTGGCACGCGAGAAGATATGCGGCAAAGCCATCCCTTTCATCAGCACGCAGGGCTGCCTCTAAAACGGTAAGCTCACCGTGTCTTATCGGGAAGTAGTCTACTATTTTGTTGCGGCGTGCGAAGGCTCTTTGCCTTTTTGCCCCTGCCATATCACCGAGAAGCTCACGGCAATATGCCACGGTATAACGGATCATTGCATTTTCGCCCGCTACGTGAAGCGCACCGCGAAGAAGCTTTTCGGCATCCTCGGCAAAGCCTGCCGCGATAAGATCAAAGGCTACGTCAAGGCAGGTATCGCCTACGCTTGCGCCAAGCTTTGAATAGAACTGTGTTTTATTCTTACCCGTAACTATGGCAAGGCAGTAACGCGCAAGGTGATTAAGGCTATCAAGTGAAACGGCATGGCGGCAAAGGGCTGCCGCACGGCGCACGTTACCGAGCTTATACGATGCAAGCGCCGCATAGGAAAGTGCCACGGGGTGGCGCATCTCCTTTTCTACCGCGGTCATAGCATTCTTGTACATTTGTACCCAATTGCCGCGCACACCGTCTATTGCAGCGGCGGCACACATAGCGGCAGATACGCTATTATAGGACCAGGCAGAGCGCCTGAAGGCATCGTATGCCTCATCTATCCTGCCAAGCTGCCTTAAGCAAAGACCGCGCAGGTAGCCTACGGAGCCGTCCTCGGGATTCTGATTATATTTACATTCAAGCTCCAGGGCGCGATCAAGGTAAACAAGCGCATCGGCAAATCTGCCCAGGCGGGTGTAATACTCTCCGAGCGCCTTATGCGCAGGCAGGAAATCGGGCTCACGGCGGAGTGCTTCAAGATAATATTCATCGGGCTTGAAGGTTGGGCTTCTGTACTGATCAAGATGCTCGCCTGCGATCATTATATCGGTGGGAGTTTTAAGCTCATCGGGCGTGGGAATGCCTTTTCTATCCTCGGGGATATGTACGTAATCTGCATCCTCCTCTGTATACGTAAGCAAGGTCGCACCGCTATCTGCCACAAGCGTTACGGTAAGATGCTCGCCCTCGGGAATATCTACCTTATAAACGGTAGCAAGCGAAGGTGACATATCCGCAACCGCAGATA
>JAZRLU010000124.1:0-6256 GCA_045647045.1 Eubacteriales bacterium | reverse complement strand
AAAATCTTATGGATGAGCTTGCAAAAATCGATAGAGTAATCACCCGCGAGCTTCCTGAGAGCGCAAGAGAGACACTTCTTGTTCTTGATGCTACAACGGGACAGAATGCGGTTATGCAGGCAAAGGAGTTTAAGGACGCCGCACATCTTACAGGCCTTGTTCTTACAAAGCTTGACGGCACTGCAAAGGGCGGTATAATCCTCTCTATAAAGAGCGAGCTTGGTATACCGGTTAAATTTATCGGCGTAGGCGAGCAGATAGACGATATGAAGCCCTTTAACGCCAAGGAGTTTTCCGACGCGCTCTTTGATAATTCAAACGATAAGTAAAGGAATATTATATGCTTAACAGTAAACAGAGAGCATATTTGCGTTCGCTTTCTCAAAATCTTGATACCATCTTCCAGATCGGTAAGGGCGGTATAACTGATGAGACCTGCACGCAGATATTTAATGCACTCGAAGCAAGAGAGCTTATAAAGGCACGCGTGCTTGACAATAGCGGATACACCGCTAAGGAGGCGGCAAACGAGATCGCAGAGGCTATCGGATGCGATGTAGTAAGCTGTGTAGGCACAAGATTTGTTCTTTATAAGGAATCTACACGTAAAAAGAAGATAGAGCTGATATGAAAAAAGCAAGAGTTGGTATTTTTGGCGGAGCATTTGATCCGCCACATAACGGTCATCTTTGCGCGGCTAAGGCGTTTTATGACAGTATGCAACTCGATCAGCTTATCATTATACCGTCATTTGTGCCACCGCATAAGGTGAAATCGCAGGCAATGCCAAGCGATAGGCTTGAAATGGCAAGCCTTGCATTCAAATCTATTGAAAACTCGCAAATATCCCCGTGCGAGATAGATAGGGGCGGCATCAGCTACACCTATCTTACAATAAAGGAGTATTGCTCGGATAACTTTGAGCTTTTCCTTTTTGTAGGAACGGATATGTTTCTTACACTTTCCGAATGGGATATGGCAGAGGATATATTCGGATCTGCACAAATATGCCTTATCAGGCGTGAATCACTTGTTGAAAATGAAGCGGCAATATTGAATACAAAGCGGCTTTATGAGGAAAAATACGGCGCAAGAATAAATATCATAACGTCAAGCGTTGTTGAAATGTCTTCCACTCAGGTAAGAAAAATGCTGGTAGCGGCAGATGATGCCGTAGCCGATATGCTTCCTGCCGAAGTTATGGATTACATACGGGAAAGGGGCCTTTATTTATGAATGACTCTTCAGTTAGGCTCGCACAGCTTCGTGCTTCTGTAGAATCAAGACTTTCCCCGAAAAGATTTGCGCATACGCTTGGCGTAGAGCGCGCTGCGGTGCTTCTCGGTGAGCTTTTTATGCCAAGCAGCGTTTATGAGCTTGCTGCCGCTGCCTTGCTTCACGATATAGCCAAAGAAATCTCAACAGATGAGCAGATAAGCCTAATACAAGCTGCAGGATATGAGCTTACCGAGGAAGATATGGCATCACTCGCCGTATTGCACTCATATGCCGCGCCGGGGCTTATAAAACGGGATTTTCCCGAATATGCAACAAACAGCATTCTTTCCGCGGTATACAATCACACTGTTGGATGCGTTGATATGACAGTTTTTGATAAAATAATTTTCATTTCCGATTATATAGAGGATACGCGTACTTATCCCGACTGTATTGCGGCACGCAGAATGCTGCTTGACGGCATTGAGTCAGCCGATATGCAGCAGCGTATGGCACTTTTAAATAAAACCTGCCTTTATGCCGTAAATGCTACGCTATCATCATTAAAAAAGCGCGGTGCTGCCGTAAATCCAAAGACAGTTGCTGTAAAAAAATATTTAGAGCGGGAAATATTACAAAAATAAGCAAGTGCAATAACGTGTAAACTATCTTTATCATAATAAAAGAGGTTTATACGATGTTAAAACGGTGCTTTTCGGCAATTATTTTAATAAGCTTTTTGGTAATGCTTACGGGATGCTCGCGCAGGGCAGATAAAGCTGTTGATACTGCAGGTAAGGATAGCTTTCTGTATCTTGTTGCAGGGCTTGACGATGCGGCTAATAATACGGACGTGCTATTCACCGTCGGATACGATTCGGACGGGGCGGTGCTGCGCGTGGCACAGATCCCGCGTGACACCTATATACGGTCTGTTTCATCGCAAAATAAGATCAACCAGATATATGCCGCAAGGCTTGCCGCAGGGGCAAGCAAGGAAGAGGCGTTTGCATATCTTGCAAAAGAGCTTGAGCGTGCATTTGGAATGCGGCTTGACGGTTATCTTGCCGTAAATCTTGCCTCATTCAGAGAGCTTGTAGATATACTCGGCGGAGTAGAGATAGAGCTCTCGCACGATATGACCTTCGCGGCTGACAGCGGTGAGCAGATAACCCTTAAGGCAGGGAAGAACTGTATTTCTGGCGATATGGCAGAGTCCTTTATACGCTACAGATCGGGATATGCTATGGGGGACCTCGGAAGGCTTGATGCGCAAAAGCTTTTTCTTAGCGCTTTATTCGGAGCGCTTAAGGAGAATATGACGCTGCCGGTAATATCGCGCATTTCGGCTATCTGCAAAAGTGAGGCGATAACCGATCTTTCGTTCCCTGCAGATATCCGCCCGATTATAGATACCGTTCGCGACGGGCGTGAAAAAACAACCGTGTTTGCAACCGTTCCAGGCGAGCCTGCGATAGGCAAAAACGGTATATCATATTATGTTTTGAATAGAAAAAGCGCGGCAGAAATGGCGAGGAGCTATATGTTTGCCTTCCGTGCCTTTGATCCCGACCGCCGATTTTTTGACGGTGAGTCCGATGCTTTTTCAAATATATACGAGGACGACGGTATCGCAATACGCGAATACACGCAAGAGAGTATAAAAGATATAAATATTATTGGGCGCGGCACCTGATCGCGCCACCCGGAGGTTATATGACAACACAAGCAAAGCCCGATCTCAGAGGGCAAAGCAGCCGCGCAGTGGCTGATGAAGCGGTAAAGCTTTTGATAGAAAAGCTTGCGCTTGACGTACGTATGTTTAACGTGATCGAAACAACTGCGGTTACCGATTTTTACGTGAATGCAACCGGTAAGTCCTTTACACACGTTGCATCGCTTGCGGATAATCTTGCGGAGCATCTCTCGGAGTGCGGAGTAGAGGCACTGCGTATTGAGGGTAAGCGCGGCGCAGGCTGGATACTCGTTGATTTCGGTGACGTTATAGTAAATATATTTGATGCGGAATCCAGAGGATTTTACAGCTTTGACAGGCTCTTGCCTCCCGAATGTGAATGCTCGATCGCCACTCTTGTACAAGAGGTTGATGATAAATTTGCGATAACCAAATAAATATATAACAAATTTTAAGCATAACAATATAAAGAAGGATACTGAAATGTTTTACGATTACAAACAAATTGAAGCAAAATGGCAAAAGGTATGGGATGAGAAAAATCCTTTTGAGGCAAAGCAGGATTACACGCTTCCCAAGTATTACACTCTCGTAGAGTTTCCTTACCCCTCGGGACAGGGCTTGCACGTAGGTCATCCGCGCCCCTACACCGCGCTTGACATCGTATCGAGAAAGAAGAGAATGCAGGGCTATAACGTTCTGTTTCCTATGGGATGGGATGCTTTCGGACTTCCTACCGAGAATTACGCTATAAAGAACAAGATCCACCCCAAGCTCGTTACGGAAAAGAACGTAGCAAGATTCAAGAGTCAGCTTAAGGCACTCGGCTTGTCCTTTGATTGGAACAGAGAGATCAACACTACAGATCCTTCGTATTATAAGTGGACACAGTGGATATTCCTTCAGCTTTTCAAGCGCGGTCTTGCATATAAAAAGGAGATGGCGGTTAACTTCTGCACGTCCTGTAAGGTCGTTCTTGCAAACGAGGAGGTAGTAAACGGTGTTTGCGAAAGATGCTCTTCTGCGGTTATCCGTAAGGTAAAGAGCCAGTGGATGCTTAAGATCACCGAGTATGCAGACCGCCTTATATCCGACCTTGACGGTCTTGACTACATAGAGAGAGTTAAGACACAGCAGATCAACTGGATCGGCCGCTCCAACGGTGCGGAGATCGATTTTGAGACCACAACGGGCGATAAGCTGCGCGTTTATACAACTCGTTGCGATACACTCTTCGGTGCTACTTATATGGTTATCGCGCCCGAGCACGCATGCGTAGCAAAGTGGAAGCCTATGCTCAAAAACTACAGCGAGATTGAGGCATATCAGCTTGCCGCATCCAAGAAGTCCGATTTCGAGCGTACCGAGCTTGTAAAGGATAAGACCGGCGTACGCCTTGACGGTGTAAATGCTATAAACCCCGTTACCGGAAAGGAAATTCCTATTTTCATTTCCGATTACGTGCTTGCAGGATACGGTACGGGCGCCATCATGGCAGTACCCGCACACGATGAAAGAGACTTTGACTTTGCTAAGAAGTTTGGTCTTCCTATCGTTGAGGTAGTTGCAGGCGGTAACGTGGAGGAGGCTGCTTATACGGACGTTGCTACCGGTAAGCTTATCAACTCCGGTTTCCTTAACGGCCTTGAGGTTGCAGATGCAAAGGTTGCAATGATAAAGCACCTTGAGGAGCGCGGCATAGGCGAGGGAAAGGTGAACTTCAAGCTTCGTGACTGGGTATTCTCCCGTCAGAGATATTGGGGCGAGCCCATTCCTCTTATTGAGTGTGAAAAGTGCGGTTGGGTTCCCGTACCCGAGGATCAGCTTCCTCTCGAGCTTCCCGACGTTGATTCCTATGAGCCTACAGAGAACGGCGAATCTCCGCTTTCTCTTATGACCGATTGGGTAAGCTGCACCTGCCCCCAGTGCGGCGGCAAGGCAAAGAGAGAGACCGATACTATGCCTCAGTGGGCAGGCTCGTCTTGGTACTTCCTCAGATATTGCGATCCTCACAACGATAAGGAGCTTGCATCCCGTGAGGCGCTTGAGTACTGGATGCCCGTAGATTGGTATAACGGCGGTATGGAGCATACCACTCTTCACCTTCTTTATTCAAGATTCTGGTCTAAGTTCCTCTTCGACATTGATATCCTTGCTACCAAGGAGCCTTATGCGAAGCGTACAAGCCACGGTATGATCCTTGGCGAAAACGGCGAGAAAATGTCTAAGTCTCGCGGCAACGTTGTAAATCCCGATGATATCATCCGTGATTTCGGTGCTGACACTATGCGTCTTTATGAGATGTTCATAGGTGACTTTGAGCAGTCCGCACCCTGGAATACTCAGTCTATAAAGGGCTGCAAGAGATTCCTTGAAAGAGTTCTCAATCTTGTTGACATCGTTTCCGGCGAGGGCGTTACTCCCGAGCTTGAAAGACCTATGCACAAGCTTATCAAGAAGGTTACCGGTGATATTGACAGTATGAGATTCAACACCGCTATAGCGGCAATGATGGGTACTCTCAACACTATCACAGAGGTTGGTAAGATCACAAAGGATGAGCTTTTGACCTTTGCAAAGCTTCTTTCTCCCTTCGCACCCCATATCGCAGAGGAGATCAACGCACTTCTTGGCAACACCGATCTCATTTCTGTAGCTAAATGGCCCGAGTATGACGAGGCAAAGACGGTAGACGATACCGTAGAGCTTCCCGTTCAGATAAACGGAAAGGTACGTACCACCATTCTTGTATCCAAGGATGCTGATAAGGATGCCGTGCTCGCAATAGCAATGGCAAGCGAGAAAATAGCCGAGGCGGTTGCCGGCAAGACCGTTATAAAGCAGATAGTAGTTCCCGGTAAGATCGTTAACATAGTTGTTAAGTAAATTTCAAAATAGGGTAGCGGTATTTTAATGCCGTTACCCTTTGTAATTTATTGAATGATAAGCGATAGAACTCTTGACTTTTTTAGAAAAGAGTGTATAATATAAATGAGCACAGGTTAACCGAAGAGTTATAGACCTGAAGCCCACTGCTTTCAGTGGGCTTATTTTTGTAAATTTTGTAAATGTGAAGACTTATCTTTTGCACGCAAGTTGCAAAATATATATTTTTAAAAAAACTTTAAAAAAGGTCTTGACAAACAAGAAACTTTGTGATATTATATAAAAGCTGTCAAGCAGAATGCGAGTGTAGTTCAATGGTAGAATTCCAGCCTTCCAAGCTGGTCGCGTGGGTTCGATTCCCATCACTCGCTCCAAAAATGCGCCCTTAGCTCAGTGGATAGAGTGCCCGGCTACGAACCGGTAGGTCGAAGGTTCGAATCCTCCAGGGCGCGCCAA
>JAZRLU010000123.1:0-8168 GCA_045647045.1 Eubacteriales bacterium | reverse complement strand
ACCTTCACCGGCTGGTACAATGCGCCCTCTGCTGCAAACGGCAACGGTGCAAAGTATACCGAGACCGTATTCGTTGGAAACGGTGACACCACACTTTACGCTAACTGGACTCCTAAGACCTATAACGTTACCGTATACGTTGACGATACCGTTACCAACGTTGGCAACGAGACCAACATGCCCGCTACCTACACCAAGGACTTCTTCCTTACACCCGCAGTGTCTACCGATAGCACGCGCGGTGGCTTCGTTGGTTGGTACACACTTCCCGGCGGTGCAGGCGTTCAGCTTACCGATGCAAACGGTAACAGTGTTGCTCCCTACGGCTACACCGACAATATCGTTGCATATCCCTTCTTCGATACCGCAGTTCTTGCATACAAGCTTAAGGATGACGGAACCTTCGCAGCATACAAGGGTCCCAACGTTAACACCGTAACCTCTATCAAGGTGCCTACCACCTACAAGGGTCGCGCTGTAACGTCCATTCTTGAAAATGCATTTGCATCCTGTACTCTCCTTGAAACCGTTGAGATCCCCGATACCATTACCCTTGTAGGTACCGGCGCATTCAATGGCTGCTCCTCTCTCACAAGCATCACCGTTTATGAGGTTGAAGGCAATACTGCAGAGAAGTTCTACTCCTCTCACGACGGCGCGCTTATTTACTACGATGCACCCGCACAGAAGTACTACCTTGAGTTCTTCCCCAGAGCGAAGACCGGTAGCTACACTATCCCCGAGATAGTTGACAACATCAGACCCAACGCATTCATCTACTCCAACGTTGAGAACCTTACTGTTTCCAAGAACGTAACGTACATTGCAGAAAGAGCATTCAACTCCTGCCGTTCTCTTAAGGTTCTTACCTTCGAGGCAGGCGGAACCAAGCCCGTTACGATCGAAAACGGCGCATTCGTTGCTTGCACTACTATAGAAGAGATCACCCTTCCCGCAAGACTTTCCTCCTTCGATTATACTCAGCTTACAGAGCTTAGCGCTCTTAAGAGCATAACCGTTGAGGAGGGATCCACGGCATACGGATCTGTTGAGGGTATGCTTACCAACGAAATTAAGGATACTATAATCCTTTGCCCCGCAGCATACGATAAGGCAGTACAGTTCCCCGTTGGCATAAAGGCTATCGGCGAGAACGCATTCACTAACTTCGTACCCGCTACGGATATCGTAATTCCCGCACACGTAAATTCCATTGGCAAGAATGCATTTGCACATGCTACCGGTATCACAAGCGTTACTGTGAACGGTGGACGTAATAATGCACTTACGATCGGCGAGAGCGCATTTGCAGGATGTACTGCTCTTACAAGCGTAACCTTCGCCGGTAACACTAACGGCACCGCAGATGCAGGCGCAGTTACTATCAGCAACAATGCATTCGGTAAGTATGTGATTGAAGATGAAGTATATTATACTACTACCGTTACCCTTACCGTTAAGTCCGGCTCGAACATAGCTGTGATCGGTGAGAACGCGTTCGCATACAACAAGCTTTCCACCATCGACTTTGAGGACGGTGCGATCATTACCGCGATCGGCAACTATGCATTCGCAGGCAATGCTATTTCCGAGTTTGAGATCCACGCATCCACCGAGACCGTAGGCAGCTACGCATTCGCAGATTGCGCTATGCTTGCAACCATTACCTTTGCCCCCAACGGCAAGCAGGTATCTCTCGGCGACTATGCATTCAGCAATTGCGTACGTCTCAGAAGCATCTCCATCCCCGCACACGTAAGCGAGCTTAACGGTTCGGCATTTGACGGCTGTGACGCTCTTTCCGATATCGTAGTTGACTCCGAGAACAAGGCTCTTAAGGCAGTTGACGGTGTTCTTTACGATTACAACATCACCAAGATCAAGTTCTACCCCATGGGTAAGGACGGCGATCTTAGCAAGCTTCCTTGGAATACCCTTACCCACATTGAGGGCACCGTATTCAAGGGCAACCCCAAGATCACCGCAGTTGAGATCGGTGCAAATATCGTTTCTATCGGTGCATCTGCATTCGAAAACTGCATTAACCTTTCAACCGTTACCTTCAAGGCAAGAACCAATGATCTTGCAATCGGCGCAGGCGCATTCAAGAACTGCGTTGAGCTCAGAAGCATTCCTCTTCCCGAGGGTACGACCTCTATCGGTGACGAAGCATTCTATATGACCGAGCTTGAGTCTATAGCTCTTCCCTCCACCGTTACCACTATCGGCAACTACGCATTTGCATACACCGGTCTTACCTCGGTTACCATTTCCGAGTCTGTAAGCGTTGTAGGAAACGGTGCATTTGCATACTGCACAAATCTTACCACCGTTACTATCGAAGACGGTAATACCGAGCTTACTCTCGGATCTGCTGACAATACATCTGCTACTGCAGGCGTATTCACCAACACCGCTATTGCATCCATCAGCATTCCCGATAGAGTTACCGCTATCGGCGGTTATGCATTTGCTAACGTAGCAACCCTTGAAACCATAACTATTGCAAGCACCTCCGAGCTTAAGAGCATCGGCAACTATGCGTTCTCCGGCACATCCGTTGCCGCATTCACCGGTACTGCAAAGCTTGAAACCATCGGTGACTACGCGTTCTCCGGCAGTGCTCTTGCATCTGTAAGCATCCCCTCCAGTGTAACCACTATAGGCGCTTACGCATTTGCAGATACTGCTCTTACAAGCATCACGTTTGAGCTTGGCGGAACCGCACCTCTTACTATCAAGGAATTCGCGTTCAAGAACTCTGCATTCACTACCGTAACATTCCCCTTAAGACTTTCCACTATGGCTACAGACCAAAAGGTTACCGGCACATCCGGTGCAAACCAGAAGTGGCATGACGGTTCCTTCACGTTGTTTGAAGGCAATACCGTGCTTGAGGCTATCAACGTTGAAGCAGGCGTTGGAACCTACTCCTCTAAGGATGGCGTTCTTTACGTTCAGAGCTCCGGCAATCCTACCGAAGAGCTTCTTATTTGTCCTACAGCTAAGACAGGAAATCTTGTTGTTCCCAAGACTGTAACACTTGTACAGAACCGTGCGTTCTTCAAGACTTCTCTTAGCTCTATTGCATTTGAAGAGTATGACAAGACCGACGCAAACTACGGTCAGCCTCTGCTTAACATAGGTGAGTACGACTTCAAGACGAGCACTATGACGGTTGCAGTTATCTACGGTGACTCCACCAAGGGCAACCTTACATCCGTTAGCTTCCCCTCTCACCTTGCAAAGCTTAACACCACGGCATTCTATTCGGATGTCGGTGATGCATCGCTCACGAGCGTTACCTTCAATCTTGACAGTACCGTTGGCTTCGGCTACTACTCACTCAGCAAATCATACGGTCTCACAACCCTTGCACTTCCCAAGGTTTCATCTATAAACGACTACGCATTCTCATCCTGTAATGCTCTTGTAAGCGTTACGTTTGCTGAAGGCTCTATGTTTACCAACCTTGCAGATTACTCGTTCTACAACTGCTCAATGCTTGAAAGCATTAACATTCCCGCATCTGTAGAAAGAATCGGTAAGTATGCATTCCAGGGCTCCGTGCTTAAGAACATAACCTTCGCTGAGGATAACGCGGTTAACGAAATTGCACTTTATGCATTTGCGAAGACCAAGCTTGAAACATTCACTTATCCCAAGAACGTTTCCATTATCGGTAACAGAACCTTTGACGGATGTCAGAACCTTAAGGTTATTACGCTTTCCGAGGTTATGACCACAACGATGGATACTGCGAACAAGTCCAGCAACGTCTTCGGTAACTGCCCTGCACTTGAGTGCATCAACGTTCCCGCAGCAAACCAGAGCCTTGAATCTATCGACGGTGTTCTTTACGATCAGGCTATTAGCACTATCTACTGCTATCCTCAGGCAAAGCCCATGGAAGGCTGGAGATTGCCCGAGACAGTAACTACTGTATTTACGTGTGCGTTCAGATTCGTTAATTCCGATACTATCAATCTTAACTCTGCAATCACTACCGTAAAGGACTACGCATTCTCCGACACCACCATTAAGACTATAACGCTTCCTGCGAGCCTTAAGACATTTGGCAATTATACGTTCTACAACTGTAAGTTCCTTGAAACCGTTATCTTCGAAGAGGGTTGCGCACTCAGCGAGACCGGAACCCACGTCTTCAATAACTGCTCTGCACTTAAGTCGATAGATCTTCCCGATAACCTTGCTACAGTAGGCACTACCATCTTCTCCGGCTGCTCCGCACTTGAAAGCGTTACTCTTCCCGCAGCTCTTAAAGACATCAGCGCATCGATGTTCCAGAACTGCAAAGCCCTTACTGAAATAAATCTCCAGGAAGGCTTAAAAACCATAGGCAACTCCGCATTCCAATACATTGCTATTACCGAGGTTACCATTCCTTCTACCGTAACGTCTATGGGTAACAGCGTATTCTCTGACGCTACTCAGCTTAAAGAGGTTAACTTCGCATACGGCTCTCAGCTTAAGACTCTCGGACAGCGCGTATTTACTTCTACCGCTATCGAAGAGATCACTCTTCCCGACAGCGTTACCACGATAGGAAACTACATCTTCCAGAACTGCTTGTCCCTTAAGAGCGTGACCTTTGGTCCTAAGATCACGGTAATTCCCACCAGCGCATTCGCGACAAGCTCTATCGAAACGGTTACTCTCCCCGCAAACCTTACCGAGATCAAGGACAATGCATTCCTCAACTGCAAGTCTCTCAAATCCATCTCTCTTCCCGCAAATCTCACCAAGATGGGCAAGAGCGTATTCAGCGGATGCACCGAGCTTGCTTCCGTTACCTTCGAGGGTAATAAGCTCACCTCTATCGGTGCTGCTATAGGTACTGATTCCTTCATCTTCCAGAATACCCCTGCACTTAAGAGCATTGATATTCCGAGCGGTGTTAAGTTCATCGCGAAGAAGGCATTTGATAACAGCGGAATTGAGTCTGTTACTCTTCCCACAAGCCTTGAAACCATCGGTGAGGGTGCATTCCAGAACTGCACGAACCTCAAGAGCGTTGATATCCCCGCAGCTACTACCAATATCGGTAAGCAGGCATTCTACGGATGTACCGCTATCAAGAATATCAACGTTCAATACGGTCTTGAGACTATAAGCGACTATGCATTTGAGAACTGCACGTCTCTTGAAAGCTTCATCATCCCCGCATCTGTTGAAACTATCGGAATGAATCCCTTCGTATCCTGTACAGGTCTTAAGGAATTCGGAGTTGATCCCGATAACATGGGCTTCAGATTTGTAAACGGTGCACTTCTTGACGCAGATATGTATACTCTTATCTGCTACTCACCTGCTAATACCGCTAAGGAATATGCTATTCCCGAGAGCGTTATGGTAATCGGTGACGGTGCATTCGCTTCTTCACAGTTTGAAACCTTCGTATTCCCCGACAGATTTACTGAGATACCCGCATACGTGTTCAAGAATTCCAAGAATCTTGCAAGCGTTACTATTCCTAAGAGCATTGAGTTCATTAACGAGGGCGCATTCTACGGTTGTGAGTCTCTCACAAGCATCGACATTCCCTACACCGTTATGTCTCTTGGCGATTACGCATTCGCAAACTGCACGTCTCTTGCGACTGTAAACTACGAGGAAAGAAAGCTTGAGATCACCCTTGGTAAATACCTGTTCCAGAACTGTGCAAGCATCACTACTCTTGCAATTCCCGAAATGTCCAGCGGCCTTAACGTAGGTATGTTCATGGGCTCCGGTATTGAAGAGCTTGTACTTCCCGAATATATCACAGACATCGGCTTTGATTACATCTTCGCTAACTGTACTTCGCTCAGAAGAGTTGTTCTCCATGACAACTCCGGTGAGAAGATGGGTGCTTATATATTCGACGGTTGTACCGCTCTTGTAAGCGCTAACATTCCTAAGTCTGTAGCTCAGACAGGTGCTTATGCATTTGCAAACTGCACGTCTCTTGTTGATATTGATCTTACCAATACCGACGAATTCCTTATGTACGGCAACTACACCTTCTACAACTGCTCTTCACTCGTATACGTTGATATGTGTGCATATCAGTTCAGCCTTATGTCTCACATATTTGACGGTTGTACCTCTCTTGAGACTGTTATACTTAACGGTGTAAGTGAGATCGCTCCTTACGCATTTGCTAATTGCCCCTCTCTTAAGACCGTTGTCTTCAACAATCAGAGCTATGCAATTCTTTACTCCAACAACGTTTACGATGGATGCACCGGATTCACCGAGTTCCACGTATATCTTGATCTGGTAAGCAACCTTGGTACTGATACGTTCTACGGTTGGACCGCAGAGCAGACGATCTACATTCACGGCTTCAACAGCTATGAAGAGGTTGTTGCTAAGTACGGCACAGCTTGGGCAAACGGCTGCGAGGCTAACATCGTAGTTCTTCCCGAATAATTTATTATTCAAATAACACGCAAGATCAAGAAAGCGGGGCTTGCCCCGTTTTCTTGAAAAAGAAAAAACAGCGAGAAGAAAAAGGCTTATGCTCTTTTCTTCTCGCTATTTGTTTTTATAAAATTCCAAGCCTATAGGGGCTCATTTTTCCTCTTCGGGGAATGAGTGCGCCATAGAATGGTTTGAATACTTTTTAACGCCCGTTACCTCGCGCACTACGGTTACAAAATCGGGTATGGGGAGCTCTGTTTGCTCGGAATCAAGCTCCACCTCCATAATGCACGTGCCGTGCCAGGGCTCATAGCTGTCAAACTCATAAACAAGGCCGCCAAGCTCTACCGTGCGGCGCGTTTTTTTAACGGGTGAAGTAGTGGGATCCATATTTGCGGAAAGCGAAATATATTCCGCCTCGGATATCTCCCTTTCATTCTCATAAGCAGACATACCGCTTATACGAAGCTTTATGTTCTCGGTATACTCCACTCTGCCGTCTGTATATTCGCGCTTTCTTATTCTATGCGTTCTTGTGGGATCTGTAAGATAGGTTTGAGTTATATTGCTTTCGGTATACGAATCAAACTGCTTTAGTATATCAATGCTCGGCTTTACTACTATAAACTTGCGTTCGGTTTCTACTTTTTTCATATATCCGCTCCGTTCTTATGTTAATTTCATTTCCATTTTAACACAAATATGGCTTTTTTGCAATATTTATAACTAAAAAGAAGGCTATTTTCTTTTTTTATATTGACTTGCCGGCTTTTTTATGTTAGAATTATAAAGGAATGATCGGGTTGTGCACCCGATAGCGTAAAACCTAAAGGATTGGAGATCTAAAATGGACGAGATCAAGAACAATACAGAGATCGAGGCAGTTGCCGAAAATACCCCCGAGGAGGTTATTGAGGTAGTTATGGCCGAGGACGGTGCCGAGGTTAACGAGGAAGGCGGTATGCAGTATACCGAATCCGAGCTTTCCGGTCTTACAGAAAAGCAGAGACGCATGAACTATATCTTTGATAAGATAACCACCGGTATTCTCATTCTTCTTCTGCTCTCCCCCATAGCAATACTTTCATATATTTTCCTTTGGTTCATTTTCAGATAAAAGGAATAACAAAAAAGGCTTTCCCGTAACGCAGGCTGCGTGCCGCGATACAGAGAAAGCCTTTTTTTGTTTTTATACGCATTCAAGCGCCATACCCATAAGATATTTATCCGAAAATACGGGATCAGACGAAAGATCGACCACACGTGCCCTTCTTGCAATATCCTTTGCTCTGCCCCACGCATCGGCATCAAGAAGCAGCATAGATGCACCGACAAGCGCGGCATTGCCAACCGCCACAGAGCGGCGCGCAAGTACGGACGGGATAAGACCTATTTTCTCGGCGCTCATGCGGTTAAGATATCTGCCAAAGCCGCCTGCAACGTAAAGCGTGCTAACGTCTTTTGCATCTACCCCATCGCGTTCGAGAAGTGTTAAAAGCCCTGCGCATATGGCACTTTTGGCAAGCTGAAGCATACGGACGTCCTTTTGCGTGATCTGTACGGGCGGCTTAACCGTTACCGCCTCATCGTCAAGATATCCGCTATCATCAAGCATACCGCTGTCAAGAAGATACGCCACGGCATCCACAAGGCCGCTGCCGCAGATACCAACGGGCTCGCACTCTCCTATAACGTGCACCTGCGGTGCGCCGTAAGAATAGCTTACACGGTCTATTGCACCT
>JAZRLU010000122.1:0-3667 GCA_045647045.1 Eubacteriales bacterium | reverse complement strand
GGTAGAGTGGAACGAAAGGCACCAGATAATGAAGCTTCTCTTCCCTGTTGCGGTATCATCCGAAAGAGCAAGCTTTGAGATCCAGTACGGTCACACCTCGCGCCCCACGCACAGAAATACAAGCTGGGATGCGGCGCGCTTTGAGGTTGTTGCCCACAAGTGGATGGATATTTCCGAAAACGGCTACGGCGTTGCCATAATGAACGATTCAAAATACGGTCACTCCGTAGACGGAAATACTATATCGGTAAGCTGCCTGCGCGGACCTACGTATCCGCACCCGAAGCAGGATATCGGCGAGCACCGCTTTACCCTTTCGATGCTCCCGCACGAGGGAACGCTTTACGATGCGAACGTTATACGCGAAGGATATATGCTTAACCAGCCCGTATGCTATATGCCCATTGGCAAAACGGAAGGATATATGCCCGAGCAATACTCGCTTGTTTCCGCTTCCGACAGGGGCGTTATCATCGAGGGCGCAAAGCTTGCAGAGGATGAGAGCGGAATCACCGTACGCCTTTACGAGGCATTCGGCGGCAGAAGAAAATGCAAGCTTTCGCTTGGCGAGACATTCTCACGCGCGTACCTTTGCGATCTTACGGAAAAGCCCGTATGCGAGCTTGAAATAAACGGCGGGGCGCTGGAGCTTACGCTCACTCCGTTTGCAATTGAAACATTGAAGCTTATAAAATAAAAAAACGATGGCAGAAACGGAGCAAAACCGCTTCTGCCATCATTATTATGTATTGAAATTATTTTTCAGCCTTTGCCGCCATTTTACCTGTTATCCAGTGGTAGCAAGCATAGAATGCCGTAATGCAAACGAGAAACAATGCTATGACAATTATGGGATATATTACGGGATTGCCGCCAACAAGATTATAGAAAATATCGTATGGCGTACCGTCTCCGCGAACGAGGAACATATAGTTGAGGTTATATCCCGCAAGGCGCGTTAAGAGATTTGTTGCAAGCGCCGCTATACAAAATGCGCCGAGTATGGAATAAGTGATCCACATATTCTTCTTTTTCATGGAAACGAGTCCGGAGATAACAACGTAAAGCGCCGCAAAGCCCGAAATCGTATGCGTAATACCCGATACAACGTTATCTATTGAAAGCACGGGATAGCATCCATAATTCTGACCTGCTCCGTACGTGCCGAGAACAGCGCCTACAAGACCGAAAATAAATATGAAATCTATTGATGCCTCTTTAAGCCTGCCCTTTGCAAATGCCGCAACGGGAATATTTATCAGCTGAATGCTGCAAAGGAAGAGCGGCAGATTGTTCATTATAGTGGATGAAATGTCATTCCCCCTGATCGCAAGAACCACTATTTTAAATATTTCGAATACGTCTATAAGTATTGCCGCCGCTATAAGAACCTTGTTTTTCTCCGAATCGGAACAGTTTTTATAGCGTCTGCCAAGCCAAACAGCAAGCAAAGTCATAATTATAATAAGCGAGGTAACGAAGGTAAGATGCTGCCACGACATATATCCCTCCGGCTCTCGCATATAACCGCCTATGCCTAAAAATTCCTTCATAAGAATCCTTTCTTTTTGTCGAATAATGTCCGTCAGTTATTTTAGCCCAAACGCGCGCTTATGTAAAGAGAAAATCGAAAAAGTTAATTATATTTAAGAAAGGATCGAGGCGTTTTCAGCTAATATCACTTATACACGCACCTCGGTGTTGACTTTTTTACATATATCTGCTATAATCTCATTAGCCGCGCAAAAGAGCGGCGCATAAACACAAACGCAGAAAGCGAGAATAACTATGGTAACGATAAGCAACGCAAGCCTCACCGTGAAGATCGCAGAGCTCGGTGCGGAGATAAAATCCATCACACGCGGCGGTAAGGAGTATATGTGGTCCTCCGATCCCAAGTTCTGGGCACAGAGCGCACCCATTATGTTCCCTATGTGCGGCGGAGTTATGGGCGGAAAGTACGAGCTTGACGGTAAGACTTACGAAATAATAAAGCACGGATTTGCGAAGGTCAGCACCTTTGAGGTGGAAAGCCTTTCCGACAGCAGCGTAACCATGCTGCTTCGCGACAATGAAAAAACAAGAGAATCCTACCCCTTCAGCTTTGAATTCAGAGCAACGTTTACACTTAACGGTGATAGCCTCGCCGTTACCTACGATGCAAAGAACTGCGATACAAAAACCATGTATTGCACCTTCGGCTCTCACGAGGCGTATGCATGCCCCGAGGGAATTGAGGAATACGAGCTTGTGTTCCCCGAGATCGAAACTCTTTATGCAAGCGGTCTTAACGGTGACATTGTTACCGACTACACTAAGCTTATCGTAGACAACAGCAATACTCTTGTGCTTCGCGATATGGACTTCTTCCTTGATGCTCTTGTATTCCAGAATGTAAAAAGCAGAAGCGTTACCCTCAGAAAGAAGAGCGGCGGCAGAAGCGTGCGCGTTGATTTTGAAGGTACTGATTATCTTGTGCTTTGGCACAAATACACCGCGCCTTATCTCTGCATAGAGCCCTGGTGCGGTCTGCCCGACGTTGTAGGCACAGACCACGATTTCAAGAAAAAGGTTGGCATGCGCGCCCTCAACCCCGGCGAATCCTTCACACGTACCCATACGATAACCCTCGGCGATTGATTTTTTATACGAATAAAGGGGCACGGCAGTGCATAGCACTCCCCTGCCCTTTTTCCGTAATTTTTTATTTTGTTTATCTGCGTAAAGCTATTGACAAAACAAAAAAAATGTGATAATATATTTAAGCGATTTGAGGACGTGGCGGAGAAGAATGCATAATTCATAATGCAAAATGCAGAATGAAGAGCGGAACGAGCTACACCGTAGCGAAAAAGAATGCATAATTCATAATGCAAAATGCAGAATGGAGAATGGAGAAATCAATGAGCGACAACGTTATTGAAAACAAATCATTTGATTTCGCGGTTAGAATTGTTAATCTGCATAAGCATCTGTCTGCTGAGAAAAAAGAGTTTGTTCTTTCAAAGCAATTGTTACGAAGCGGAACGAGCATAGGAGCGAATGTTTCCGAAGCTCTTAGAGGACAAAGTAAAGCTGATTTTTCCGCAAAAATGTGCATTGCGCTTAAAGAAGCCAATGAGTCTCATTATTGGATTAGGTTATTATATAAAACAGATTTTCTTACCGAGCAGGAATTCAACAGCATCGAAAACGATGTTGTTGAACTAATTAAAATTTTATCATCTATATGTAAAACATCAACCAAATAATTCTGCATTATGCATTTTGCATTCTGCATTATTATATATTTGCGGACGTGGCGGAATTGGCAGACGCGCTGGTTTCAGGTTCCAGTGAAGCAATTCATGTGGGTTCAAGTCCCGTCGTCCGCACCAATGACCGAGATTTTCTCGGTCATTTTTCTTTTGCGGACTTTCGGGCGCAGAACCCACTCGCGAAGCCTGCGAGCGTTTGTGGCGAAGTTTGCTATAGGCAAACTCGTAGGATAGCCACGCAGTGGATAGCCCTGTTCAACCCTCCCGTCGTCCGCACCAATGACCGAGATTTTTCTCGGTCATTTTTTGCTGTGAGTAAATTATAAACAAGGCGAGAATATCGAGCCGAAGAGTAGCGACTATATTTTCAAGCCATCGGGAACCCACATGAATTGCTTTACCGGAACCTG
>JAZRLU010000121.1:0-3013 GCA_045647045.1 Eubacteriales bacterium | reverse complement strand
ACCGCTTGGCCTCCGACTTCTTTTGTGACAAAATAACAATAACTTTATACAACCAAGAGCGCCGTATTGCGATACGGCGTTCTTTATTTTTTTGCCCTCTGTTTTGTGACAAAATAAGTGCGGGCGCTTGTGCTAAAATATCACGGGAGGTGTATATGAGGGTACTTTATATAGATATTTATTTTCTTATCAATTTTACAACCGATATGCTTGCTTTATATTTCGCATCCAAGCTGTGCAAGGTAAACGGCACGGCGTTTCGTTTAATATTGGCATCCGCTATAGGTGCAGCATTTGCTTGCATTATAGTTCTTTTTGAAGTACATATGCTTTTATACTGTTTTGCGGTGATCGTTAGCGCGTTTATAATAACGTGGGTATTTGCGGCAAAGCGCGGATTTTTACGTGCTGTAAAGCACAATGCCGCATTTGTAGTAACAGAAACGCTGATCGGCGGCGCCGTAACGCTTATATTTCGCCTTCTTAACTCGTTTATCCCCGCTTACAGTGATTCCGAGGGCGGTGCAGAGAACAGAACGCTGCTTATCATTACCGCATCGATCCTGCTCTCTTACGGTATAATTAGGCTTGCATTCTGTTTGCTTCGCGGCTCCTTGCACGAGGAAAACGTAAATATCAGCATATGGATCGGTGATAAAAGCGTAACGCTTTCAGCGCTTGTAGATTCCGGAAATCTGTTGTGCGATCCATATACGGGCGAAGCGGTTGTTATTGTGAAGGCTAAAGGCCTTTCGGATATCATTCCCGAGGAAATAACTATACTTAAATACAATGGAGATATGAAGCGCAGAATACGCCTTATCCCCGCAAAAGGGGCTTTTGGCACTCAGATGCTTACCGGTATACGTACAGACAGAATAACGGTGGGAAAAACAGATCACACAGGTGCGATTATTGCATTGGATACATCGGGTGGGAGCTTTTCGGGGCACGAAGCGCTTCTTCCTATATCATTAATATAAGAGGTGTTGTATGAATATCATCAAAAGGATCAAGGCATTATGGGAGCTTTTATTCAAAAGAAAGGAGATCTATTACATAAACGGCAGCGAAACGCTTCCGCCACCGCTTTCAGAGGAGGATGAGGAGAGGCTTATAGCGAGTATTGGCTCAGATGAAGCAAAAACAGAGCTTATAGAGCATAACCTGCGGCTTGTGGTATTTGTGGCAAAGAGATTTGAAAATACGGGCGTTGGTATAGAAGAGCTTATATCGATAGGAACGGTTGGGCTTATAAAGGCGGTAAATACCTACGATTCCGAAAAGAAGATCAAGATCGCAACCTATGCTTCAAGGTGTATAGAAAACGAGATACTTATGTTTATAAGGAAAAATTCACACAAAAAGAAGGAGATATCCATAGACGAGCCGCTTTCGGTGGATTATGACGGCAACGAGCTTTTGCTATCGGACGTTCTCGGCACGGAATTTGATTCTGTTAGTGAGCAAATGGAAATAGATGAGGAGCGAAGGCTTGTTAGGGATGCGGTAAAGGATCTTAGTGCGCGTGAGCGAGTAATAATCGAAATGCGTTTTGGTCTTGGAGGAAGGGAAGCGCTTACGCAAAAAGAGGTTGCGGATGAGCTTGGAATATCGCAAAGCTACATCTCGCGGCTTGAAAAAAAGATAATGTTTAGGCTAAGAAAGAAGCTTGAAGCTAAAATTTAGGGTAAAAAACACCCGTAAAAGCGCATTTTTACCATTATTTCGCAGATATTTAAGGTTTTTTTGAAATATTTTTATTTTTTTTGAAAAACTATTGCAAAACGAAAAAATATGTGATATAATACTTGAGTATTAAAATGAACAATTATGTAAAGAGGTGTTAAAATGAAGCAAGGAATACATCCCGAATGCAAGGAAGCTACCATTAGATGCGCTTGTGGCGAGGTTGTTAAGACTCACTCCGTTAAGGGCGACCTTAACGTAGAAATCTGCGCAAAGTGCCATCCTTTCTATACCGGTAAGCAGAAGTTTGTAGACGCAGGTGGACGCGTTGATAAGTTCAAGAAGCGTCTTGCAATGACCAAGTAATCATTGCCTATCAAAGAGCGTTGGATAGTCTACCAAGGTTATCCGCGCTTTTTTATTTTCTAAGGAGTTTTTATGCTGACAGAAGAAAATATAGAAACAAGAAAAAGAGCCGTGCTTGTTTCCGTAGCGAAAAGCACAGCAGAGCTTGACGAATGCGAAAGAGGGCTTGACGAATTGGAAAGGCTTCTTGATACGGCAGGGGCTGATGCGGCATTCAGAGTAATACAGGTAAAAAGCACGTTTGATCCGCGCACGGTGATCGGCTCGGGTAAGGTGCTTGAAATAAAGGCGATTACAGATGCTGAAAAGATTCAGCTTGTTGTTTTTGATCTTGAGCTTTCACCTATGCAGATACGAAATCTTGAGGATGATCTCGGCGGCGAGGTTGAGGTTATAGACAGAAGTATGCTTATACTTGATATCTTCGCTCTCCACGCCAGCTCCGGCGAGGGTAAGCTGCAGGTAGAGCTTGCGCAGCTTAAGTACACCGCACCGAGACTTATCGGTAAAGGTGCTGCGCTTTCAAGGCAGGGCGGCGGTATAGGCACAAGAGGCCCCGGTGAGACAAAGCTTGAAACAGACAGACGCCATTTGCATACCAAGATCGCGGCACTGGAGGAAAGACTGCGCGAGTTAGAGCATAACCGCAGCGTAATGCGCCGCCAAAGAGATAGGAGCGGCTTGCCGAAGATCGCCGTTGTAGGATATACGAATGCGGGAAAATCCACACTCCTTAACAGATTGACAGGCGCGGGCGTTCTTGCAGAGGATAAGCTTTTTGCAACGCTTGATCCCACAACGAGAAAGCTTACTCTCCCTTCGGGAGAAAGCGTGCTTCTTACAGATACTGTAGGCTTTATCAGAAAGCTGCCGCACCACCTTATAAAGGCGTTTAAATCAACGCTTGATGAGGTTACCTACGCGGATATCCTTCTTATCGTTTCCGATATTACCGATC
>JAZRLU010000120.1:0-3378 GCA_045647045.1 Eubacteriales bacterium | reverse complement strand
AACAATTTCGGCATTGAGCCCTTCCTTGAAGCATTCCTTCAGATGACAACGTCACCCCTGCCCCGTGTTGCGGGTGATACGGTGGTAGACCCGTTTGACGAGGGATTTAGCGCATTTGTTTTCAAGATCCAGGCGAATATGAACAAGGCTCACCGAGACAGAATAGCCTTTATGCGTATTTGCTCGGGCAAGTTCTTGCGCGATAGGGAATATTACCACGTGCAGGGAAATAAGAGCTTCCGCCTCTCGCAGCCGCAGCAGATGATGGCATCCGAGCGTGAGGTTGTAAACGAGGCTTATGCAGGTGATATAATCGGCGTATTCGATCCCGGTATCTTCTCTATCGGAGATACGATCTGCGAGAAGGGACGTAAGCTTACCTTTGAGGGCATTCCCACCTTTGCACCTGAGCATTTTGCGATGGTAGAGCAGGTTGATTCAATGAAGAGAAAGCAATTCTCCAAGGGTATGAACCAGATAGCACAAGAGGGTGCTATACAGATATTCTTCGAGCCCAATTCGGGTCTTGAGCGAGTTATCGTAGGCGTTGTAGGCGTGCTTCAGTTTGAGGTTCTTGAATACCGCTTGAAAAATGAGTACGGATGCGATCTGCGCCGCTCTCCGCTGCCGTATCAGCAGATACGCTGGATAGCTAACGAGGGACTTGACCCAAAAACGCTGAAGCTTTCGCACGATACGAAGTGGGTGCAGGACTTCAGGGGCAACGATCTGCTTGTTTTTACAAGCGAGTGGAGCATACGCTGGGTGCTTGAGGATAACCCCGGTCTTGAGCTTCTTGAGTTCAACAAATCGGATAACAGATCGGATGACTGATCTTTCGGAGTAAATATATGAGAATGAGAAAAAAGAAGCACGGTGCCGAGCGTCTTGAAAGATGTGCGGACTTTATCGTGCAGCACCCGCAAATTTGCAGCACGGGTAGCCCTGTTTGGCTTGAAATCGGCGCAGGCAAGGGCGGATTTGCTTGCGGTATGACAAAGAAAAATCCTACCGTTACGTATTATGCTATGGAGAGAGTGACCGACTGCGTTGTTCTCGCCGCAGAGCGTGCCAAGGCTGAATATGAGCAGAGCGGTGCGTGCGGAAATCTTAAGTTTATAATTGATACAGCCGATAATCTTGCAAATCTTTTTGATTCGCAAAGCGTAGATGCCATATTCCTTAACTTCTCTGACCCCTGGTCTAAAAAGGGATATGCAAAGCGCCGTCTTACACACGCGCGGTACTTATCGGTCTACTTCGATCTTTTAAAGGATGGCGGCGCGCTTACCTTTAAGACCGACAACGTAGGACTTTTTGATTTTTCACTTGAGCAGATAGCCGAAATGGGGCTTGAGTGCGAGGTGGTTACAAGAGACCTTCATGCCTCTGAGTACATGGCGGACAACGTTGTTACCGAATACGAGGCCGCTTTCTCTGCCGAGGGAGTCAAGATCAACATGCTGAGGGTAAGGAAGCCCGCGGGGTACGTCTCGGAAATTCCGGCGGATCTATCACGGGGTAGGACTAAAGACTTTTACGGCGCAGATTAAGGGCTTTGCCCTATCCGCGCCTTCTTTTTATAAGTAGCATTTTTAGGAGAACATATGGACGAGCATATTCATAAAGGCCATAGGCAACGGATGAAGGAAAAATTGAATCATCACGGCTGCCGTGTTTTTGACACGTACGAGCTGCTTGAGATGCTTTTATACCGCTCGGTGGTGCAAAAGGATACAAATCCCATGGCAAAGCACCTGCTTGCGACGTTCGGCTCTCTTGAAGGGGTGCTTTCCGCTACGGAGGATGAGCTTTGCGCCGTGCCCGGGATCGGCAAAAGCACCGCAAGCCTTATTGTCAGCACGGGTAAGGCCCTTGGCTATGCTATGAGCGCGGATGATACTCGCCCTACGTTTGAAAACTATTCAAGGCTTGGCGAGTTTTTCGTTGAAATGATAGGCGCCGAGGATAAAAGCGTTGTTGCTATGATGACGCTTGATAACGCAATGCGTATGATCAGCTGCGGTATTATATATGAGCTTGACTATTCGTCTGCCGGTGTAAAGCCTATGGCATTTGTAGACCGTGCGGTGAAAAACGGCGCATCGGTTGCCGTTATTGCCCATAGCCACCCCTACGGATTCATTTGCGCCTCGGAGGGAGACAGGCAAACAAACCTTCTTATCGAGGATGCCCTTTCGGGCATTGGCGTGGTGCTTGCCGAGCATTACATAGTGAGCGGTGGACGCTATTTTGGATTTATGACAAAAAATCTGCGCTACGCGCTGGAGCAAAGACCTGCTCTTGAAAGCTTCTGGGCAAGTAAGGAGGACGCGTGCCGTGGGTAACTCTTACACTCTTTTCGAATATCTTTGCGAGCTGTTTTCCGCAGCACGTATAAAGGATGCAGAGAAAAATGCAACTCTTATATCCGAGTCCTGCGCTACGTTTTTGCACGTTTTAGAGCAGGATACGTATACGCTTAAGATAAGCACGGGCTGCTCGCAGGAGGCGGCAGAGCTTTTGCGGCTTGTGGCATCTCTTTCGTCAAGACGTATAACGGACAGGATCAAGCCCGGGCGCAAATATCCCGAAGATGCGATCGTAGAGCATCTTAAGGGAGTATTTTTGGGCGTGCCCGTTGAGACTGTCGTAGGCGTATTCTTCGACAGTGCGGGAAGGTACGTTGCAACGGAACATCTTGCCGACGGCACGGTAAACTCATCTTCGTTTTTGCCGCGCAAGGTAATGGATATTTCAGCACGCCTCGGTGCTTCGGGCGTTATATTGGCACACAATCATCCGCGCGGGATCGCAAAGCCCTCGGATGCGGATGTAATAACCACCGCCTCTATGGCATCTGTTTCGGATGCTATGGGAATCAAATTTATGGGGCATTACGTAATTGCGGGATTTGACCACGCCCTGTGTATGGAAACAAAGAAGTAAAGAAAGTGAGGATGCGGTCTTGCCATTTGCGGGAACGTTAATAAATGCGGCATCGATAGTAGTGTTTTCATTGCTCGGTGCGCTTGTAAAGCACTCTGTGCCCGAAAGGGTAAACAGAGCGGTATTGTCTGCCGTTGCAATAGCGGTCGTATATCTTGGCGTGGAGGGCGCACTTGACCCTGCCGAAGGATATCTTGATACGTTTTTCGGAAATACCTCGCTTACCAAATTTATAATCATAATAGTTTCGCTTGCCGCAGGCACGGCGATCGGAGAGCTTATCGACATCGACAAGTGGGTCAACCGTATGGGAGATGCGCTGGAGCGTACCTTTGTAAAGAAAAAGAGCGCCCAAGGCAGCTTTGCAGAGGGCTTTATCAGCTGTACGATAATGACCTGCGTTGGTGCTATGGCGGTTTACGGCTCGAT
>JAZRLU010000119.1:0-3145 GCA_045647045.1 Eubacteriales bacterium | reverse complement strand
CCCTTGAATACCGTATCCCGCCTTGGGTCGTTTGGAATACTTTCCGTAATAAACGGAGACGAGGACTTCCCTACCCGAGTTAAGGCATCGGGCAATGCCAAGGTGCTTTTCATAAAAAGCGAGGATATGCTTCACCTGATCGAAAGCAGCTCTGAGGTTTCGATGAACGTCATACGCTTCCTTGCTGGAAGGATATCCTTCCTCAACGGCAAGATCGATACCTTCAGCGGCAAAAGCACGGTAAGCCGCCTTGCGAGCTATCTTTACTCGCAGTATATGCAGCTTGGCGAATCCTTCACCGTATCAAAAACCGATCTTGCGCGCCGCATCGGCGTTGGCAGAGCATCGCTTTACCGTGATATAAATCAGCTTGAAAAGGACGGCATCGTAGCAACAGAACAAAAGCGTATAATAATTTTACGCCCCGATGGGCTCGAAAGGATAAAGAAATGAAAAAGGTTTTAGCATTTTTAGTTGTACTGGCAATCTCGCTTCTCTCCCTTGCGGCATGCGCCCCCACGCAGCCGGAGGATACCACACAGATCCGCATCGGATATATGCAAGGCCCTACCGGTATGGGTATGGCAAAGCTGATCCACGATAACGGCGGAACAGGCGGCAACGATAAGTATCAGTTTGTTAAGTACGGTGACGTTAAGGAGGCTACCGCGGCACTCCTTGCAGGTAACATAGACGTAGCCTGCTTGCCCACAAACAATGCAGCAGCGCTTTACAACACCCAGGCAGGTAACGTGCGCGTGCTTGCGCTCAACTGCCTTAACTCGCTTTACGTTATGACAAAGAGCGGCACAGAGATCGAAACCATCAGCGATCTTGAAGGGAAGACCGTATACACCATCGCAAACGGCACCCCCAAGGTAATTCTTGACTACATCATTGATGAAATGGGACTTAATATCACGGTAGAGACCACGGCAACCGTAGGTAACAGCGAAAAGGAGCTTACGCAGCCGAGCGATCTTGCATCCGCACTTATTGCAGGTGCTGTTGATATCGCACTTGTACCCGAGCCCGTGGCAACCGCAGCGCCCCTTAAGATCTCCACTATGGATAAGGATTACACTTACAGTGTAGCATTCCCCCTTTCCGATGCTTGGGAATACGTTTCCGATCAGCCTGTTGCTATGGGCTGCGTAGTTACTACGGCAGATTTCGCAGAGGCACATCCTACCGTTATCAACTCCTTCCTTGACGATTACAAGGCATCCATTGAGTACGTATCCGACAGCGCAAATTACGACGTAGCTGCAGAGTATATCGTTGAAGCCGGCGTTCTTGATGCCGCAGGTGCTGCAAAGAAATCTCTTATGAACCTCGGCGATGCTATCTCTTACGTTGACGGTGCGCGTATGCAGGCAATACTCGATGCCTTCTATAACGCGATAGACTATTCTGTGATTGGCGGAAACGTTCCCGATGAATCATTCTACTACAAAAAATAAGCTCTTTTCCCTGCTCCGAGGCATAGCCGTGCTTGCGGTATGCCTCGCCGTATGGGATATACTTGCCTATGCCGTATCAAATTCTTACTTTTTGCCCGGCGTAAAGGAGACCTTTAAGGCACTTTTTGCTTTAGCAAAGGATGCGGATTTTTATTTAAAGATACTTGTATCGCTTGGCCGTGTTGCGCTTGGACTTATCGCAGGAATCGCGGTGGGAACACTGCTTGGCACGGTAAGCTATCTTATCCCTAATTCACACGCCTTTATATCCCCGATAATATCGGTTATGAAGGCTACTCCGATAGCCACTATCATACTGATACTGTGGTTTACCCTTACCGATACCTCGCTTGCCGTTTTCGTTGCGTTTCTTATGGTAACGCCCGTGATATGGCAGAACGTGTACGACGGCTACCGCGCGATACCAAGGGATCTGCGCGAGGTGTGCGATGCATACGAGGTGCCCTTTATCAAGCGTATGCGCGTGCTTGTTATACCCTCTGTTGCAAGCTATCTTATCCCCGCAACGGTGACCTCCATAGGACTTGCGTGGAAGGCGGAGATAGCTGCAGAGATAATGACGTATTCCAACATCGGCAGGAGTATACAGGACTTCAAAACGCTCTCTTATGACACAGCCTCCGTATTCGCGTGGGCGGTTGTGATAATAGCAATGAGCATGCTGCTTGAATGGGTTGCAAAGCTTTTACTCAGGAGGATAAGAACGATATGATAACTCTTGACAAGATCAGCAAAAGCTTTGGAGAAAAACTATTATTCCGTGATTTCAGCTATTCGTTTGAGGATCGCGGAATATATGCGCTGACGGGTGAAAGCGGCGCGGGAAAGACAACTCTTATGCGCATTATAGCCGCGCTTGAGGTGCCCGACGGCGGCACGGTTACGGGCGGCGGTGTTAAGAATACCTCGGTATGCTTCCAAGAGCATCGGCTTTTCCCTACGCTATCCGTACTGGATAACGTAACGCTGTTATCCTTTAAAGAAAAAACTGCGGAAAACGTAAAAAAGGCTAAGGAAATGCTTGTGCGCCTCGGTTTTACCGAGGCGGATATGAAGCTTCGCCCCTCCGAATTATCCGGCGGTATGCGCCAAAGAGTTTCATTTGCGCGCGCCGTGCTGCGCGAAGCCCCTGTGCTTTTGCTTGACGAGCCTACCAAAGAGCTTGATCCGATGCACGTAGAAAGGATGCTTGACGTTATACGCAGCGAAGGAGTATCGCGTACCGTTATTATCATAACTCACAAGGAAAGTGAGCTTGATATTATCGGCGCAACGCGCGTGCCGATAAAATAGCGTTTCTACATTATTCCGTTTTTAACAAAAAAAAGACAGAGCTTGCATTATCATTTGCAAATTCTGTCTTTTTTCATTTTTTGCCGCCACCGTTTATGCCGATGTCGTTGTTAATAACAGAGCCCCTGACAATCGCGCCTCTGCCGAATTTTTCTCTTATTTCATCAACCGTCATCTCGCGCTTTTGCTTTCTTACTCGCTCTGCCTCGCAGGTCGTATCAAAGAAATCAAGCTGCTCTGCATACGAATCCTCACGCACAAGATTCATCGCCGTTACGGTAAGCATTCTTACGGGCTTTTCCTCGCTCCAGGATCGGCAAAGAATGCCGAAGGCGGTATCCGCGATCTCCTCCGAAATATTGGACGGT
>JAZRLU010000118.1:0-1683 GCA_045647045.1 Eubacteriales bacterium | reverse complement strand
GTCCATAGGCGGCTTGCGCAGGAACAAATAGTTCGGCTCGTACGGCTCAAGCATACTGTTCATCAAAAATGCAAATACCGTTATGCCTGCAAGGATCTTAAGATTTGTAAGGTACACCTTAAACGAAAGGTCAACCTTTTCCACAGCCATAAGGTAAATGCCGTAAAATACAAGCACCGTGTGCGCACTCATATACTCCCACACCCTCGGCGCCGCAGGATCTGTTCCCGCGGTGGGAATGATAAGTGCCATAGCCGCACCGATAAGCATAGCAGGCACCATAAAGCTCTTCATCGTCTTAACAAGCTGCTCGCTTTTTACAAGATTCATAATTATAACCGCGTAGATCATAAGCGAGCAAAGGTGGAAGGGCATCTCGGATTGATTGATCACCATACCGCCACCCGTAGCATCCTTCATGGAAAGCGCCGTGTGGAAGATCTTCGTGGCGATAAGAAGATACATTACAGCCCTTTGCACCACCACCTGCGGTACTCGGAATTTGTTTATAAGGAAAAATGCCGCCCCGATCAGCAGTGCAATAGATCCTAACCAAATAAAATGACTTGCGGTAAACATAACGTGCTCCTTTTATCAAATACGTTAATCGAATCGAAATAGCGTGTCCGTCAGTCGGACGGATTTGCTCCGTTGCATCGGTACATACTCATAAAACCATTATATCACGCGCGAGCGTGATTTTCAAGTGTAATTTTAAATTATACGGTGTATATTCAAATGATGTATCGCCTGCGGCGATATGATGCATTTGCTTTGCAAATATGATGTTGCTCGTTTCACTCGCAATGATGCGATGTTTGCCCCTATGTGCCCGCAGGCACACATCATTAGGCGAAGCCGTCATCATTGGGCATTGCCCAACATCATTTGCCAAAGGCAAACATCATTCAAAAAACGCACCTTTGTCACAAGACAAAAGTGCGTTTTTTGTTGGCAGGGGTAGCTGGGTTCGAACCAACGATGAGGGAGTCAAAGTCCCTTGCCTTGCCACTTGGCGATACCCCTATTCACGATATACCGTAAGATTATAACATAGATACGGTGGCTTTGTCAATAGCGTAAAAAAGTTTTTTGCCAAAAGCATTGCGCGAAGCGAGTATACAGAGGGGATAATGCTGAAAATATAAAAGAAATTTGGCAATTAAGCCCACAAGTTTTAATTTGCTATTGTAAAGTGTACTTTCATATGATATAATAAAGATTACCCCCCGAGAGAGGGGAATTGTGCGCTTTGCGAAAGAAGGAGCAGGCTATGAGAATTGTTATTAAGGTAGGTACGTCAAATATAACCTATAAAACGGGTTGCCTTAACGTGAGACATATAGAAAGCCTTGTTAAGGTGATAAGCGATATTAAGAATGCGGGTAACGAGGTGCTTCTCGTTTCCTCCGGCGCTATTGCTATGGGAGTTGGAAAGCTTCACCTGCCCGCAAGGCCCGGTGACATTGCAGGCAAGCAGGCGTGTGCCGCGGTTGGTCAGTGCGAGCTTATGTATACCTACGATAAGCTTTTTTCCGAATATAATCACACGGTTGCGCAGATACTTCTTACAGCACCCGATCTTGCAAGCCCCGAGAGGCGCGAGAAATTTGAGAATACGGTAGAGCGTCTGCTTTCGCTTGGTGTTTTGCCGATAATAAACGAAAACGACACGGTTGCCAC
>JAZRLU010000117.1:0-4788 GCA_045647045.1 Eubacteriales bacterium | reverse complement strand
CCGCTTGGCCTCCGACTTGTGCCCGTCTGTATACCGCCTCCGCTGAAGGGTAATCCGTTCAGCAAAATCGTGTAGCCAATATTAAGCGTACCATCTTCAAGAGCATATGCGCCGAGCCCCATTGCTTTGCCGTTTGGCTTGATGTATAAGGGGATGCTTTCGTCAGGAACGTTAATAACATATGTCTGCGACCCCATAAGCAAGTCTGTAACGGTTACGGTGAGCAAGTAGGTGTTCTTAGGGGATACACTACCGCCGCCTATAATTGCGGGCAAGGTAACGGTCTGCTCAGCCACAGTAGCAACATTGTCATCGGTAAGCTGTAGGCTATATGTGACCGTTGCGGTATTAGTGCCGTAATTTTGGAAGGAGGGTGTTCCTTCGATGAGGATATATGAGCCGTTGGGCATTTTTGCGCCGTTTACATTGCATCTGTTTGCAAGGATTCCTGCAATAAATGGGGGATTGTACGGCAATACCTCAAAGGGGATCACGTTTGTAACGCTTCTGCCACGGCTGTTGGTTATGGTGTAGGATACAAAATTCGTTCCGGGTGTACCGATGGACATTAAGTATATGTTTGCGGGCACGGAATTTGCCGTTTGTGTCGAGCCATTGTAGGTTATAGCTACGCTTTTAACCGTTGCGCCGTACTCATCGCCTTTAATATCACCCAACAAGCGCACTTGAGCATAAGATTTCGTGGCTATTATGTCGGTAACACCAGCCAATGCGGGCATAGGGTTTTGCGCCACAATGCTTATTGCGCCGCTTGGCACTACCACGCTTGCGCTGTTGGGCATCGTAAGCGTTACGGTCTTGGAAGATGTGCCTATTAGCGTGTTCCCTTCGTAGGTCTCAATGGTATAAGTACACTCAAACGTGTCAGTAGTGGTGTCAAGAGCCGCTATATCTAGGCTAGGAACCCAATTTAAGACGGTTTCTGATGTTTTCTCCGCTATTGTGCCCTCTTGTAAGCCATTGTTTATCGAATAGCGCACGGTGTCTGTATGAGTGCTTTTCAGCCTTGATATAAATATGCGTTGTTCCGAGCCAAGGATGCCGCTATCCACGGAGATGGAAGAAGAGCGTATGATGGGTGCGCACATATACGTTCCTTGCACCACTACCTTATCCAAGGTGCTTGTCTGTGTTTGGTCATAGGTAAAGGTGAATATAAACACCTTTGTGCCGTCCTCATTATGCTGTACTGTAGTGCTTCCGCTTGCATAGAGGAGCGCGTTTGCCTCGCCTATGTGCCCGGTGGGATCGTGCGTGCCGTAATTGCTTGTGTTCACTACGGTCTTGCCGTCTAACACAAAATTAACGCCATTGCCATACTTGTATTTGTACGGCGTAAGGTTTGATTTTGTCATCCATACATAGTAATCCCAATAGATTGTGGATGCATTCTGCCCAGCAATAGGCTCATCGCGCATTACCATCTTTGCGCCAAACCAATCGTGAGACGCGCCATCGGTGTAAATAACATTGCCGTAATAGGTTTGTGCCATTATGCATTACCTCCTATATAGCGTATTGCAAAGCCGCCATCGCTGGTGTCTACGAGAAAATTGCCAAACTGTGCGCTTCCGCCTATGGTGATATTATCGATATAAAAGCGGTTATTAGTCATTCTTGCGCCCTTAACGCCGCCCTGCCAGAAGGAGAGCTCGCCCGAAGCGAGGCGCACCTTTTCGCCGCTTTCGTGGGCTACCTCTACACCGAGCACACCTTCCTCAAGGATGCCCGTCTTAATGTAGCCCTTGAGCTCGTTTTGATAATTCTCAAGACCATCGGTAACCGCATATACCGCCTCAAACTCGCGCTTGGTATATGCGGCATTTTCACTTATCGTCTGCGATACCGACTCTTTATACGTGCCAAATTCACTCTGTGCGACATACTCGCCCTTAAGCTCGTTGCGGATGGTCTCCATACCGTCATCAACATCCTTGGCGGTCTTAATGATAAGCGACTTAAGGTGGTTATACTTGTCTGCCGCGGCAACTTTTGTGCCCGCCACGGCATTATTGTTGCTTGAGGCGGGGGATTGCTTGATATTCTCCGCAGAGAGGGAATTTAAGGCTATATTTAGCTGTTGCGACATTTGGTATAAGTAGCTGTACATCTCAAGCAATTGCTTATCCTTGGGCATTTGCGGGGGCTGAATAACTATTTTCATCGCTCTTCGCCTCCGTAAATGACAGATTTGACCACGGATACAAGGTGCATATACCCGCTACCGCTTAAACGGAGCTGAAAATGGTCGCACAACTGCGGGATAAAGATGACCGATGAGCATTTTGTTCTGCCCACGCCCTCTATAGAGGCTATTTCGCACCATTCTCCGCTTGAATCGTACATTGCCTCAAGAGTAGCCTCGCTTGCTTCATCCATCAGCATATTAAGCTTTACTTGGCGCAAGCGTTTACCATCGGGGTCTTCAAATCCTTGCACGTTGGTTGTAAGCGACCAAGTAAAACGCGTTTCTTTAGTGCCCGCATAGCCGCTTACTGCCATTATTCTGTTGTTGGTGTCGATAAAATACAGCTCATTGCTATCTCCGGCAAAGCGAGTCGGGCGGATATTGTCCTCCTTGCTCCAAACGCCTTTTGCGGCATCCAAAACAAACAGATGCGGCGCGCCTTTGGTGTCTTCAAGGGACATATACAGACGGCTACCCTTGCTTCCGGCAACACCGTTGTAGTAATTCACGTCACCAAGCTGAGCAGAAACGCTCACGGGAAGGCTTCCGTCATAAGCGCAAATATCCGTGGGGGATTTATAATACAACACACCGCTAACTATAGCTGCGCTACGCCACGATCCTTCTTGGATGCCTCTTGCAGTAGTGGTGTTGAGGGTATAGTTTGACGGATAGTCTCCGTAAATGACGTGGATATAGTTTTCTTTGAAGAATACGGGTCTGTTTTGGTAGGCAATTGCGCCCGTAAATACTCCGTCCGAGCCGAGCGAGACGGCGTAGGAGTCTGCCGCAGTACCCTGATATACGCGCCAGTTCTTGGGATCACCCAATGCGCTTGCATATATCTCGTTTAAAGGCTCACCGCTCTCGGATAATCCGTAATAACAGCCCCAAAGTCTGTTCTGCGACTCTATAACAAAGTCCATCTTGGGGATAACTCGCTCTACCGTTATATCCGCATTGGTATTTATCTGCGCGGCACTCATATTGCCCGAAACAGTAATGGAATTTTCGTGCACGGCTTGAATAACAAAGGTGTTGGTATATGCGCCGATATTATTCATAGGCAAGAGACCGCCAAAGCTGTTAGAGGCGGTTATGGTAACGCTGTCACCCTTGTTAAAGCCATCGTCAATGCCCGTAGCTTTGATGGTAACGTATGATGTGGGCACATCGCTCCACACCTCTTCGTAGGTAAAGAGCTTCAGTACGCTTGGGTCTTCGCTTGTATCTATCCAATAATCGCCCACGGCGGGGGTCTGAGGCGCAGTATTGCCGACAGCAAGGTGCTCATATTCGCTTCCATCCTGTCTTGAATTGGTCACAGATACGGTTACGTTCTCTTTTGTTATCTTGTTGCCGAGGCTTCCGCAATCGGTAAGGTTTTTGGTGTTAACGTATACCGCATCAGGGAAGATAACAAGATATGCACCCATAGAGACCATCTGCTTGGGCAATTCATCGTTAAGAGTGATGTTGTCTATCTCCTCACCGTTACAGTAAAGGCTTGAGCCGTCTATGTAATACAGCGCATCCTTGGAAATAATGCCTCTTGCATCACTTAACTGCCGCACGGTGCCACGGTTTTTGCGTGTAACCACAGCGGGGTATGCATCGGAGGACATATTGCGCATATCGTAGAAGGTGGTATCGCTTGTAACAAGGTTATGGTCATACCCTTTAAAGGCGTTGACCATAGATCGCTTTATCTTGTGCGCGTTCATTTGTGGATAATTCATATTATCCCTCCTTAAGTACGGATGGCTTGTGAGCCTATAAACTGATGAGTGCGGTTGTAGTAGTCTTTGTAATTTGATAGCATAGTGTTGTAAGCGTATAAGCTGTTGTTGTAGCCGTTCATATCAAGAGTCCAAAAGTCCACCATAGCCGCAAGGTAATATATATACGCATCGGCAAAGGGCGAGGGGATAAGCAGAACGGTATCGTCCACTTTGGTGTATACGGGCATTTCCACACTTTCGATGGAGCGCTTTTGCAAGGTCTCAATAACCACGGTCTGATCCACGTTGGTTATCCACGCAAGAATGTCCTCCTCGCTCATTTGGTGCGGCTTTAAACGCTTGAATTTTTTCACAAGTTCATTAACGGTCATCTTAATAACCTCCTTTTTTATTAAAAAAGCGGTAGCATTGCTACCGCCACAGGCTCAATGCCTTGGTTTATCTCATATTGTTGGTGCGCTCTTCGAGTTCTGCCTCAAACTCCATTGCCTGATTCTTCATCGCAATAGAGTCTTCATATGCCGCCTTAACGTACCAAGGCACTTTAACGGTAGAGCCCAGCTTGATGTAATATTTCTCGCCGTTTATAGCGATCAAACGGTCGGGCTGTTTTGCGTGTTCACGGGGAACGTAAAGGTCGACCATCTTTACAGTTCCGGGGGTGGTGTTTTCTGTCTTTTCAGTAGCCATTTTATTTTCTCCTTTAAAAAGTAAGGGCGAGGCGGCTATGCCCCGCCCTGTATTGGTTAGTTAGATTCTTTAACCTTTGCGCTGTGGGAGCTGGTGCTCTCAATACGTACCATAAATTCCTCTGCAAGAATCTTGGTGGTAGTAGAG
>JAZRLU010000116.1:0-7247 GCA_045647045.1 Eubacteriales bacterium | reverse complement strand
ATACGTAGGACATCCGTTGAAGAATGATTTTCTCTACGGAGTGCGCGAGGGCGAGGAGCAATATATGCTCCACGCAAGAGAAATGGAGATCAAGCATCCTGTAAGCGGGGAACGGATCAAGCTGTTTTCCCGTGCCGATTTTGAATAAGGAGTACGATATGGAAAACGAAAGACTTAAGGTTATAATCGATACCGACATCGGAGATGACATCGACGATGCCTTCGCCCTGCTTCTTGCAATGAAGCTTAACTATGACATAATAGGAATAACTACGGTATTTGAAAACACTGTACAAAGAGCAAGGATCGTAAAAAAGATGCTGCGCACCTTCGGAAACGGCTATGAGAACGTTCCCGTATATGCAGGCGCGGCAACGCCGCTTGCAGAGCAAAGCGAGGTTTATCCCGACCTTTGCCAATACTCCCCCGAGCTTGATGCGGACGAATACCGCCCTGACTCCGAAAACGAGGACGATGCTATCAGCTTTATAATAGACAGCGCAAAAAAATACGGTAAGGATCTTACCGTTATTGCGCTTGGTCCCTTTACAAATATTGCAAAGGTAATAATGCGAGACAGAGATGCGCTTTCCGAGGTTGGTAAGATCGTTATTATGGGCGGCTCATACTTTAAGCAGTACGTTGATTGGAACGTGATTTGCGACGTAGAGGCGGCAAAGTTTATGTTTGATACGCTTAAAGGCATCCATTGCATCGGCGCGGACGTTACGCACCGCTTACGCCTTTCTCTTGGAGATGATGCGCGCGTTTCCGTATACAGAGATGATGAAACAGGCGCATACGTAAGCCGTCTTTATAAGATGTGGAAGCGTGCAAGAGGCTCTATCGGTATACTTCACGACCCCCTTGCGGTGCTTTACGCCTCCGATCCTTCCGTTTGCACGGTAGAGGAAGCGCCCATTACACTTATCACCGAGGGCCTTGCAAGAGGACTTACGCTTAACGTAAGCGGATACGGCAAGGCGAAAATGAATACCGCCTACCGCGATTTCAATTTTGATCACAAGCAGACGGTTGCACGTGACGTGCAGCGCGAAAGGGTTATAGATATTTTCCTTACCTGCTTTGGCAAGAAGCTTGGCTAAGCCCTCGCTTCGGGCATAACCGAATAAAACCAAAGGGGGATTATGGATAACGTAGTCCCTCTTTTTGCCCCTTTTATCTCGCTTGGCTCGAATAGAGATAGATCTTGTGGTATAATTATAATAGCTTCAAAGGATGTTTAAAATTAATTCGTAAAATATACGAAGGAGTAAGCTATGATTTGGAACAGAGAAAGATACATAGCGCACTGTATGCATGAGGATACGGGCAGGGAAATGTTCTGTGAGCTTTTCGGACCCTTGCACGTGCTCGAGGATGAATGGCGTGCCCAGGGGGCAAGCGAGGCAGAGATCTCAATGCGTGCCTTCGATTGGGACTACGTTCCGACGGTTTGGCTTTCGGGGCAGGTGTCCGCGCGTACCGGGATAGCACCCGCCTTGATAGAGGATACACCGGATCATACAATTGCGATAGATTCCATGGGGCGCAGAACAAAGCTTATAAAGAAAAGCGCTACTATAGCCCTGCCGCAGGATCATCCCGTAAGCTGCCCCGATGATTGGGAGCGCATCAAGCATTGGTACACGTTTGATGAGCGCCGCATCAATAAAGAGCTGCTTTTGGCGCAAAAACGCCAATGGGAGGCAGGTCATTTATCAATGATAAATATTCTCGGCGCATTTGACGAGCCGCGCCAGCTTATGGGCGAGGAGGCGCTTTGCATTGCCTGCTATGAAGAGCCACAGATGCTTCACGATATGCTTAACACCTTTGCCGATACCGCCGTGCGGATCATAGAGGAGGTAGGAAAAACGGTTCCTATCGACCTTGTCCACGTGCATGAGGATATGGCGGGAAAATCCGGCCCGCTCTTTGGGCCTATGCAGATAAGAGAATTTTTCAAGCCGTATTACAGCCGTGTGTGGGATGCCGCAAAGGCGTACGGTGCCAAGCTTTTTTCGCAGGACAGTGACGGTGATATCTCCCCGATCTTAGACGATCTTCTTGATTGCGGAATTAACTGTATTTACCCCATAGAGCCAACGGGCGGCAATGATATAAGGGCATTTCGTAAAAAATACGGAAACCGCTTGTGCCTGAAGGGCGGTATAGACAAGCACGCGCTTGTAAAGGGCAAGGATGCCACTCGCGCAGAGCTTGAAGCGCGTATTGCGCCGCATCTTCTTGGCGGCGGAGTCGTATTTGCGCTTGACCACCGCATACCGAACGGTGTGCATATCGATACGTACAGATACTACGTAAATCTCGGGCGTGAAATGCTTGGGCTTGAGCCGATAAGCGGCGAGGGGTGGAGAAGAATGGCGTTTTGATGCGCCCTTCCGCACCAAGGCAAACCGAAAAAACGTAAATTAAATGAGCAAGGACGGCAAAAGGGCATTACCTTTGTATCCTTGCTCATTTTTATGCTTCTCATATCTCTTTTGTGGCAAAAATATCATGCTCGGCAGGCTGCTTTGCCGCGCGGCTTTTATACTTGCTTGGGCAAACTCCCACCGTGCGGCGGAATGAATCAAGAAACGCGGTGCGCGATGCAAAGCCCGAAAGCGCGCCCGCATCCGTAACGGAATGCCCTGCTGAAAGCAGCATTTTTGAGTGACCGATGCGCAGCTTAAGAAGATGCTCCGTATATCCTTCGCCGGTAGCCTTTTTGAAAAGCCTGCTGAAGTAGGATGGGTTATATCCTGCCGCCGCGGCAATGTCGGCAAGGCGGATCTGCTCGCGAAAATGCAATGCCATATAAATGATAGCGCGCTTTATTCCGCGGGAATGCTCTCCGTCTATTTTTCTTCTTCCGTTTTTGTGTAAAAGATGTGACAGCACGTATCGCAAAAGCTCCTCGCGGCACTCACCGCCGATAGCGCATTCGTGTATCAAAAGCTCCGCCGCAGAAACAATGCGTGACAGTTGTTCTCCTCCAAGCAAATGCGCGCTTGTATTCTCTGCAAGAAAAAGCTCGGATAGATACGCTTCATCGGCAACGTGCTCGTCAAACGATATGTTTATAAGCTTCGTTTCATCCGTTATTTTCAAATAGTGAAAATCGGTTGGCGTAAGCAAAAAAACGGCACCCGGCTCTATTTTATAAGCAATATCGTTTATCACGTAGCTTCCGCCGCCCGAAAGGATCATTTCAATTTCAAAATAGTTGTGCCAATGCTGCGGATGGTCCTCGCTGACCGTATGCGCTTCTGCGCACAGGTGCTCACCGACAAGTCTTCTTCGTATAAATCCGTTGCGGTAGTTCATATTTTCTCCCTCCGTGCGCCGCCAAAGCGCCATTTGCAAAGTGCCCCGCGTGCTTTATCGCGTAGCCTCCGGTAAGCTTGTATGCGCCCATGCGCAGCCCATACGTAGCCCGTAAAACCCAACCTGCTTTATTTGATTATACCCGATTTTTTTGCATTTGTAAAGGAAAAAAGTAAAAAATCCGTGCAAAAATATAAAAAATCCGCGCAATATGCAGAAAAATGTGGTGTATAATAAGGATAAGACTTGTGCGCGCTATCAAACCTCGCTGCAGCGGCGGTTTGGTTTAAATTGAATGGAGGATATTATGAGATCTGTTTTACTTTCGGGAAATTGGAAGCTTTGGGGTAGGCGTGAGGATGAGTGCTGCGGCGCTGATGCTTGCGTATCCCTTACCGCAACGGTACCGGGTACGGTTGCGCTTGATCTTTCACGCGAAGGGTATCTGCCTGCTGACCTTTATATGGGTATGAATATAACCGAGTGTGAGAAATACGAAAGGTATGAATGGTGGTACGAGCGTGATTTTGAGTTTGACGGCGGTGAGCGCCCCTATCTTGTATTTGACGGCGTTGACTGTATTGCCGAATACTTCCTCAACGGCATTCTTATAGGCAAGAGCGATAATATGCTTATTCCGCACGAGTTTGACGTGCAGGGTGTGATAAAACGCGGTAAAAACACGCTTACCGTACATATAAAATCTCCGATAATTGAAGCGGAAAAATACGATTATCCGCTGATTTTGATCGGCAACTGGAACAATGAGAGCCGCTATGTGCGCCGTGCGCCGCATAGCTGGGGCTGGGATATAATGCCGCGTGCGGTAAGCTGCGGTATTTTCAGAGACGTAAGGCTTGAATTGCGCGACTCTATCTATCTGTCTCAATCATTTATGCACGCGCCGAGCGAAAGATGTACCTACTACTACACGCTTGACTCAAACGGTGCACAAATAAGTGACGTTGAGCTTGAAATTTCCGCCGCTTGCGGTGATAGCAGCTTTTGCGTAAGGCGTGAGTGCAAATGGATCGCAGGCAGCTTCTCGTTTAATATACCGAACGTTAAGCGCTGGTATCCGCGCGGCTATGGAGATAGCGCGATCTATGACGGATCCGTTAGACTATACAGATCGGGCGAGCTTGTCTCCGAGTCGCCTATAAGCTTCGGCGTGCGCACAGTAGTGCTTGAAAGGCGCGAGCATGACGGCGAGGTTAACGGCACGTTCAAATTTATCATAAACGGCACAGAGATAATGTGCAAGGGCACAAATTGGGTACCCCTTGATGCCTTCCATTCCCGTGATAGGGAAAGATACGGCAAGGCGCTTGAGCTTGTGCTTGATATAGGCTGCAATATACTCAGATGCTGGGGCGGTAACGTTTACGAGGAGGATAGCTTCTTTGACTTCTGCGACAGAAACGGAATTATGATCTGGCAGGATTTTGCCATGGCGTGTGCCCGTTATCCCGAAACCGATGAATTTAAGGAGCGTCTCCGCCGCGAAGCGGTAAGTGTAATAAGACGCCTTCGCAGCCACCCCTCCATTATTCTATGGGCAGGTGACAATGAGGTAGATGCGCTTCACTCATACGATCCCGATACAAACAGTTTAACGCGTGAGCTACTTCCGAAATGCGTGCTTGAAAACGATATAGACAGACCGTATATAGCAAGCTCGCCCTATATATCGGGCGCATCTCACAGGTACGGTATGGAAAAGCTCGGCAGGCGGCCTGCCCCGGTTGAGGATCACATTTGGGGACCGCGAGACTATTTCAAGAGCGATTTTTACAAAAACAACCGTGCCGCCTTTGTAAGCGAGATGGGATATCACGGATGCCCTTCGCTTGAATCGATACGTAAATTTATAACGCCGGAGCGCGTATGGCCATATAGGGCCAACCCCGAATGGATATTGCATTCAAGTGATCAGTGCGGCAACGATGCACGCGTTATGCTTATGGAAAAGCAGGTGCGCCAGCTCTTCGGCACAGTACCGAGCGAGCCCGAGGACTACGTTCTTTCCTCTCAGATATCGCAAGCAGAGGCGAAAAAGTATTTCATAGAGCGCGTAAGAGTAGACAGACCTCGTAAAACGGGTATAATCTGGTGGAATCTTCTTGACGGATGGCCGCAGATGTCGGATGCCGTTGTAGATTATTATTTCGAAAAGAAGCTTGCTTACGGCTATATAAAGAGATCTCAAAAACCATTTATCATAGCGGCAGGTGAGATAGCAAATTGGCAGCTTCCTATATATGCTTGCAACGATACGCTTGGCACAGTATGCGGCAAGCTTACCGTAAGGGATGCCGATAGCGGCAAGGTTATGGTAGAAAAGAGCTTTACCGCCGCCCCCAATACGTCAACTTGCGTTATGCACCTACCCGTGTATTATTCTGACAGAGGTGCGTTGATATTTGAGTGGGAAACGGGCGCAGATAGCGGATATAACCATTATCTTCTCGGATATCCGCCTTATTCGCTTAATTGGTACAAGCGCTTTATGGAAAGGTACGGGCTTGACAAATGAAACTTCTGGGCTTTGATATAGGCGGCACAAAATGCGCCGCCATATGCGCAGAATGGAACGGCGAGGCGGTTAAAATTATAAACCGCGTGTGCCTTCCTACCGCGGCAGACTTACCGGCTACAGAGATGATAGAGCGGCTTATTGCCGCGGCGGACGGTATAGTGGATTTTGTGCCGGACGGAATAGGTATTTCCTGCGGCGGCCCTCTTGATTCTTCGCGCGGAGTAATACTTTCTCCCCCAAACCTGCCGGGATGGGACAACGTTCCCATCGTTGATATGATCTCGGAGCATTACGTCGTGCCTACGGTGCTTTGCAACGATGCCAATGCGTGTGCGCTTGCTGAATACAGATTCGGTAACGGCAGGGGATATGAAAACGTAGTATTTCTTACCTTTGGCACGGGGCTTGGCGCAGGGCTTATCCTTGGTGGCAGGCTCTATAGCGGTGCAAACGGAAACGCGGGCGAGGTGGGGCATATCCGCCTTGCGGATAACGGCCCGATAGGCTACGGCAAGCACGGATCCTTTGAGGGCTTTTGCAGCGGCGGCGGAATATCGCGCCTTGCTGACAGTATGGGAATGGGAAAGATAAGCACAAAGGCGCTTGCCGAGCTTGCATACAGCGGTAATGAACGCGCTATAGAGGTATTCCGCACGTCGGCAAGAAGGCTTGGCGAGGGCTTATCGGTCATTATCGATGTTTTAAATCCCGATGCGATAATAATAGGCAGCGTTTACACGCGGTGCGAGTCACTTTTCCGCGATGAAATGATGCGAGTAATAGAGCGCGAAGCACTTGGAGAATCCCTCGCGGTATGCAAGATCCTACCTGCAGCACTCGGTGATGCCGTGGGTGATCTTGCGGCAATAGCCGTTGCCATCGGCGCAAAGGAGGACGTATAAATGGAAAAATTACTTGAAAGATATCCCGAGCTTGAAAAAATAAAGAGCGAGCTTGAGGCGGCGCTTGCCCTTATGATCGAATGCTATGAAAGCGGCGGCAAGATATTGCTTGCGGGTAACGGCGGCAGCTGTGCGGATTGCGAGCATATTTCGGGCGAGCTTATGAAAAGCTTTTTACTGCCGCGCCGCATAAATAGCGAAAAACGAGCGAAAATGATGGGAAATTACCCAAATCTTGATAACGGAGTGCTTGATAAGCTTGAGCTTGGCTTGCCTGCAATTCCCCTTGCATCGCTTACGTCTCTTACCACGGCGTTTTCAAACGATGCCGATGCATCCCTTGCATATGCGCAGGCGGTAATGGCACTGGGCAGGGAGGGCGATCTTCTTATAGCAATAAGCACCTCCGGCTCATCCGTTAACATCTGCCGTGCGGCACAGACTGCACGCGGGCTCGGTATGCGCGTGCTTGC
>JAZRLU010000115.1:0-3029 GCA_045647045.1 Eubacteriales bacterium | reverse complement strand
ACATGGCTACGATCCGACTTAAATAGATAACCGCACCGAGCACCAAGGCAACGCCGAAGGTTATCGATGCTATTATAAGATTGTTCTTTGTATTTTCGCACGTGTGCTTGGAGTTTGCCACAAATCCGCTTACGAATGCGGTATCAAAGCCGCGCACGCATCTTGATCTTGATTCATCCACAACACCGTCAAGCGCGTGGTTATGAGTTTCAAGCTCGCGAGTTTTTCTTATATCTATTATCTGCTTCACACCGCGCACGGAGACAAGCTTGAAGGCATCGAATGACGCGCACTCGCTATACAGGGTGGAAACGATCTGATTTACCGTAATAACCGCGCACACCGTACCTACAAGCACGTAATCCTGCGGCATTGCGAAGGAAATATACACGGTATATGAAAGCATAAAGAGCTGCGCAAGAAGCGCCGTTATCTCGGATGCAAGCGTACCGCCGACGAGCGCCGTAATTCCTCGCGCTACCTCCGGCAAGGAGATAAGGAGAAGCGCAACGATAAGCGCACAATCTACAAATGCTGCCGCATTGGGCGCAAGACCGAGACCGAAATATGCTATTATCTGCGAGGGGAACAGCTCAAAGATAGCGGTAGCCAAGCCGAGCAATACTGCTACGATAAGCCTTATGCGTATAGACATAAGCGAGTCAAGGAATCTATCCTTAAACGTCTCGTGCTTTGCGGGAGAGGTGTACTCGCTATTATCCGATGCCGCACGTGCGGACTCGTTTGCCTCATATCCGAGAGGCATATAATTATAATCGGCAGGAATTTCTTGCTCGTATACACTCTCTTCATTATCTTCGGTGGGGGCTTGTACAGGCTCACTTTCAACGGCAGGCTCGGCGGATATCTCCTCTACCTCGGCTTCCGTCTCACCTTCACCCTCTTCGGCATCCCACTGATGACCTGTAAGATCGCTTATCTCGCGGCGTTCAAGCTCCTCGTCATCAACAGCGGGAGCATCCTCACCGTCTCTTGCTTCGGGGAACTTAAAAACGTTTATCGTAGACTTTTTGGTATTTCCGCCGCCGTTAATATTAACAACGACTGCCTCGGGCACGGCGGATTCTATCTCCGCTATGGGATCTATTCTGCCCGAAGGAGTATTATCAGGCATCTCTGCAGGATCGACACGTTCAACAACGATGCCGCCCTTACCGCTTGCTACGGCGCCGGTTCTGCCACCTGCGGCAGCGCCATCCGCGCGAGATGCGGAACGGTTACGCGATTGCTCAGCAGCGCGCTCCGCCTCACGCACGATGCTCTGATCCGCAAAATAGTTGCGGTTTTCGGTTACCTCTGTAAATCTCGGCACGTAGGGACGCGCGAGCGTGGATATATATTCCTTTGCGGGAAATGCGGAATCAAAGCCCGCACTGTCCGGTATTATAAATTCATCGTCAGCCGAGGAGTCTGTAGGCTGATCCGCTTCAAACAGGCCCTCCCACGTATCCTCACCCGGCAGCTCTGCATCCACACCGTCAAGCCCTTCAAAGGTCGGAGATTCAAGCTCAAATTCTCCGTCATCCTGATCGTTGACGTTTGTTTTAATGCTATCAGCCACCTATTATACCTCCTTATTTTGCTTTGCGATCTGCGACATTATTACCGCAGCGGCGCAAGAAACGTTCATGGAATTGATCTTACCGAACATCGGTATAGATACAACGAAATCACACTTTTCACGTACAAGCCTGGATATGCCGTCACCTTCGCTGCCCATTACAAGACCTACGGCGCCCTTCATATCCTTTTCATATATGGAATCACCGCCCATATCTGCGGCATAAAACCACATTCCGCGCTCCTTAAGCTCGTCTATTACGGTGCTGAGGTTAGTTACCTTTGCAACGCGCATATGCTCTATTGCGCCTGCGGATGCCTTGGCTACCGTGTACGTAAGACCTACGGCGCGGCGCTTGGGAATTATAATACCGTGAACGCCCATGCACTCTGCACTTCTTATAATCGCGCCGAGGTTGTGAGGATCCTCCACACCGTCAAGAAGAACAATAAAGGGAGGCTCGCCGAGCGACTGCGCATATTCAAGGATTTCATCAACAGAGGAATACTTTTCCTCGGAGCAGATAGCGATTATGCCCTGATGGCGCGCACCTGCGCACATTGTATCAAGGCGCGCACGGTCAAGCTCTACCAAGGGGATCTTTTTTTCTTTAACCGCCGCGATAAGCTGATTTATAGAGCCCTCGCGCTCACCCTTTTGAACGTATACCTTCTCTATATCTCTTTCGGATGCAAGAAGCTCCCTTACGGCATTTCTGCCCACCACGGTATTTTCGGGTACGGTTGCCTCATTTACACGGGGATCATTCCTTTTTGCGTTGAATGCCGGTCTGTTGCCGGATCTTTTATTTTTATTATTTCTGTTTTCCATAATTCCCTTTTCACACGGCACGGTGCCGTTTTCATATAATTATACATATTGATTATAGCATAGATTTTTATATTTGTACAGTATTAAAGCAAAAATATTTTATATAAAATAAAAAGAAAAATGCCAACGGCGATACACCGTCGGCATTTTTCCGGCTTTGCAAATAATTAGTCCTGAGACTCTTTCTTTGCTGCGAAGCATGCGCTGCAGTATACAGGCTTTCCCTCGGTGGGCTTGAAGGGCACCTGGCACTCGCTACCGCACTCTACGCAAACTGCAGAGAACATCTCTCTGGCAACCTTCTGCGCATTTTTCTTAGCGGCGCGGCACTCCTTACATCTAGAGGGCTTGTTCTCAAATCCTCTGGATGCGTAGAACTCCTGCTCACCGGCGGTGAACACGAACTCGTTGCCGCAGTCTCTGCACTTCAATGTCTCGTCCTGATACATGTTTTTTCCTCACTTAATGGATATAATTTTTGCCCTAGACGGATTCCAACCGACGCCTTTGTAAACAACGCTCTCCCTTAAGCTACTTGGGCATATAAACTTGATTAATTTTCAGGTGATAGACGGTGCCTTAGCTTAGCCCACATTCTGTTCTTGGCATTATCAAC
>JAZRLU010000114.1:0-3323 GCA_045647045.1 Eubacteriales bacterium | reverse complement strand
CGCAAAGATGCATTGCCGAGGATAACAGCGTTATTATGGACGGAAGAGATATCGGCACCGTTATACTCCCCCACGCCGAGGTAAAGATCTTCCTTACCGCATCTGCAGAGGCACGCGCACAGCGCAGATACAAGGAGCTTTGCGCCAAGGGAATAGAGACCACCTACGAGCAGGTTTACAACGAGATGGCAGAGCGCGACAAAAACGATTCTACGCGCGCGATCGCACCCTGTGTTCCCGCGGCAGATGCCGTGATGCTTGATAACTCCGATCTTGATTTTGACGGAACGGTAGATGCCGTTCTTAAGATAGTAAGCGATACCGAAAAGCAGCGCAATAAAAAGGGGCATCCTCTTTATATGTTCTTGCGCTTTATCGTAGCTCCGGTTTACAAGTTCTTTGCACGTGTAAACGTTATAGGCAAGGAGAACCTTCCTATGACGGGCGGAGTTCTTATCTGTGCAAACCACATCGGTGTAAACGATATATTCCTGCTTGGCACGGTATTCCCGAGGCAGATAAGATTTCTTGCTAAAAAGGAATGGTTCTCTGTGCCCGTATTAAGCTGGATCATGCGCGTTCTCGGCGCGGTTTCGCTTGATCGCGGCGGCAAGGACGTCGGTGCGCTGAAAAATGCCGTTAACATAGTTAAAGAAGGAAAGCAGATCGCCATCTTCCCCCAGGGGCACAGATATCCCGGCGTTAATCCCGCGGATACGCCCATAAAGAGCGGTGCCGGTCTTATAGCATATCACTCCCATGCAGACGTTATACCCGTTTGCTTGAAAACCGAGGGGCAAAAATACCGTTTCCTGCGCCGTATAGACGTTATCATCGGAAAGCCCATCAAGTATTCCGAGCTTGGATTTGAGAAGGGCGGCTACGGCGAGTACAAGGATGCAACGGATAAGATGTTTGCCGCGGTATGCGCGCTTGGCGGCTACGAGGCTGCCGAAAAAACCGACGAGGTCGGTGATGCACAGTGACACTTACTCTTTCTGAAAACGCGGGCTTTTGCCCCGGAGTAAAACGCGCAGATGCCGCCGTGCAGCGCCTTATAAAGGAACGGGCGGCAAACGAGCGTATTTATACGCTTGGCGCACTTATACACAACAAGATCTATACAGGCGGTCTTGAAGAGCTTGGTGTAAAGGTAACGGATATTGACTCGCTTGAGTGTGAGCTTACAAAATATCCCGATATGCTTCACACCGTAGTTATAAGAACACACGGCGTAACGAAGGAGGATGAGGCGCGCCTTGGCGACCTTAAGCTGCGGCTTGGCAATCTGCGTATTGTGGATATGACCTGCCCTTCCGTAAAGCGTATACACCGTATCGCAGATCGGGAAACAAACGATGAGAACACCGTTTTTCTCCTTTTCTGCAATCCTTCCCACCCCGAGGCGAGGGGCATTTTAAGCTATGCCCACGGCGAAAAACACGCGATTTGCTCGCCCGAGGATCTTAATTCACTGAATTTTACAAAAAAAATCCCTATTTTATGTTCTCAAACAACAGAAAATTTGGAACTTTTTGCAAAAATTAAAAAAATTTTAAAAAACCTATGTACAAATGCAATTTTTTTTGATACAATATGTAGTGTCACTGAAAATCGTCAGAATGAAGCAATAAGAATTGCGAAAGTTTCCGATGCGATGATAGTCATAGGCGGAAGGGATAGCTCTAATACGGAAAAGCTGTTTAAGCTTTGCCGCGCAGAGTGCCCCGATACCTTATGGATAGAATCTGCATCAGACTTGTTAGCTGATTTTCCTGACCACGCAAAATGCGTAGGAATCACCGCCGGCGCTTCCACACCGAGCGGGATAATAACGGAGGTTTTAAAAGTTATGGAAAACAAAGAACTTGACTTCGAGGCACTCCTCGAGGACACACTCAAAACTTTACATACAGGAGATACAGTTAACGGTATAGTTTGTACTATCGGCGACAACGAGATCAAGCTTGACCTCGGCGTTAAGGTAACCGGCGTGCTTACCAAAGAACAAATAACCGACGATCCCAGTGCTGATCTCCGCGCTATGTTCAAGGTTGGAGATGAGGTTGCCGTATTCGTTATCAGAGTTGATGACAAGGCAGGCCTCGCAACAGTATCTAAAAAGAGAGTTGATGCAGACAACAGCTGGGTTGTACTTAAGGAAGCGTATGACGCAGGCGATATCCTTGAGGGTAAGGTAATCAGCTCCAACAAGGGTGGCGTTATCGTATCCACTCTCAACAACTCGGTATTCGTACCCGCATCCCAGACCGGTATCGCAAAGGGCGGAGATACTTCCGTGCTTGTTGGTACCACCACTAAGATCAAGCTTATTGAGTTTGACGTAAGCAAGAAGAAGGCTCTTGGCTCTATCAAGGTAGTTATCGCCGCAGAGAAGGCTGCTCGTGAAGAGGCAGTTTGGTCTACCCTTGAGGTTGGCCAGAAGTTCACCGGCGTTGTTAAGAACCTCACCGCATACGGTGCGTTTGTTGACATCGGTGGTGTTGACGGTATGGTTCACAACTCCGAGCTTTCCTGGAAGAAGATCAAGCATCCCTCCCAGGTTGTATCCGTTGGTCAGACCATCGAGGTTTATATCAAGGAGCTTGACGTTGAGAAGAAGAGAATCTCTCTTGGCTACAAGACAGAAGATATGGACGTTTGGACCAAGTTTGCAAACGAGCACTCCGTAGGCGAGATCCTTCCCGCAAAGATCGTTTCTCTTACTCCCTTCGGCGCATTTGCAGAGGTTAGCGAGGGTGTTGACGGTCTTATCCACATTTCCGCTATCTCTAAGGAAAGAATTGCTGCTCCCTCCGACGTTCTTAACATTGGTGACGTAGTTGACGTTAAGATCATTAACATCGACAACGAGAACCGTAAGCTTTCCCTTTCCATCCGTGCTATCGCAGAGGCTGCACAGAAGGCTGCTGCTGCTGAGGCTCGCGCTGCAGAGGCTGCAGAAAGAGCTGCTGAAGAAGAGGCAGAGGCTGCAAGAGAAGCGGCTGAGAGAGCTGATATGGCTCCCTACATTGTAGGTTCTATCGACTAATTATGAAAATTGCACTTATTGCTCACGATAAGAAAAAGAACGAGATCATCGATCTTTCAAAAACCTATCGCGACGTGCTTGCACAGCACGAGCTTTATGCGACGGGAACTACCGGCACGCTGATAATGGGTGAAACCGGGCTTTCTATCCATAGGATGAAAAGCGGACCGCTTGGCGGTGATCAGCAGATCGGTGCTATGCTTGCAACGGGCGGTATAGATCTTATAATCTTTTTACGCGATCCCCTTACGGCACAGCCCCACGAGCCTGA
>JAZRLU010000113.1:0-2729 GCA_045647045.1 Eubacteriales bacterium | reverse complement strand
CTATGATCTGCTTTACGTTTTCGCACGTAACGTTGATAGAGGACCAAAAGCTTAAGTCATACGATCCCATAGGCACGTCTTTGCCGGGTATCTTGCTTGCCGTGCGGTAGATAAATCTCGGTGTGACCTTCGCGTTCCTGATCGTAAGATTTACCGCTGCTTCGGAACGTATAAATCCGTGATAAGGCGCGCCATGATCGCCCTCACCCTCAACGTAGTGCTCAAAATCGCATATCGTTACGTTCGCGCGTGCAACAAGGAAGCCGCGCTGGTAATAGGTGTAAAAGGACGGTGCCTGATTGGCTATAGTCAAGAAAGTACCGCCGCGTACGGTTATGGGCTTATCGTCGATACAGCGTGCATAAGCTTCCGTTATCTCGGGGTAGCTATGGTCAACAGAGGGGGAGATGTTACCGCTTTCGTCAACAATAAAAACGTCACTTGTGGGCGTACCCTCGTTCATATTAAGTCCCTTGCGGATAAATATAGGCTTTTTTGCATTCTTTATCTTTACGTAAACGTTTCCTTCGTGAGGGAAGTCTACGTGCGTAGCGCCCTTTTCAAGGCTATCTATTTTTATATCATACGTTTGGTGCTCGGTCAAAACAGAGAAAACGTAGCTCTTGATCTTTTCAACGCTTCTGTCGTCTATTATGAATTTTGCAGTACCGAAATCAACGTCCGTCATTATAACCGCGGTATCGCTTCTTCCGTCTATGTAATAGGTAGCGCCATCCTTTGCGCGTACCGGTGTTCCGGTACGGTTTGCTTCCTCGTGGCAGCGTATTATTGCTTCAAAATCGGACGTCACACCGTCACCGACAGCGCCGAATTGCTCGTATGTCAAAAAACTCATAGCAGTCTCCCTTAAGTAGATATTTTCAGGCATAGCCTTAAATAAATTATAGAATAACGGGCGCATAAAGTCAATAAAATTCACAAAAAATACACCTGAAACTTGCACAAAAATATTGACAAATATATGTATATTATGCTATACTTTAGAAAGTTAATATATGGTATTTTTTCTTATGGACCGTCTCTTTTTTTCAGATCGGAGCGTAAAAAAATGAAGGTGAGGTGCACGGGGTGCGGCTAAGATCGTTGTGCAATAAATATATACCGTTGCCGTGCATTATTGCGCTTGCGCTCGGCATTCTTTCGGGCGGAGTGTTGCTTGCCGCATCACTCTATCAGCCCTTTGCAGAGTGGGTAAGCACCACCGTTGGGGCATTTTTCCGCCTTGTGCTTGCAAAGCTAACCACCCTTTTGCCCTTCAGTCTTGCAGAGCTTTTGCTTTACACGTCCCCCATCCTTCTTGTGCTTTTGATCGTTTTTGCGGCACGTATCGGCAGCGCCCGCGGCAGAATACGCTTGCTTTCTGCGATCCTTGCCGTAATATCGCTCTTTTACGTGGTTTACGTCTTTACTCTCGGCGTTGGATATCACCGCACACCGCTTGCATCTCGCATGGGGCTTTCCTCTGTCAGTGTGGACCGTGAAAGTCTTATTGCTACGGCGGATATACTGAAAAAAGAGAGCGAGGCACTCGTTTCGGAAATTGAGTTTGACGAGGGCGGATCTTCCGTAACCGAGCTTGATATTCGCGAGGTATCGCGCATTGTTGTTGAAGGCTATAAAGCACTTGCCGAGGATATTCCCTCGCTCGGTATAGAAACCTTTTCGTCGTCGGCAAAGCCCGTGCTTGCAAGTAAGCTTTTGACAAAGCTTGAGCTTCTCGGCATTTATTCCTTCTTTACGGGGGAGTCAAACGTAAACGTTCATTATCCCGATTATACAATGCCTTTTACCGTTGCGCACGAGTTTGCGCATCAGCGCGGCATCTCGCGTGAGAATGAGGCGAACTTTATTGCATTTCTCGTTTGTATAAGATCATCCGATCCTTACGTTCGCTACAGCGGCTACGTTAATATGCTTGAATACGTTGCCTCTGCTCTTAACCGTACGGATAAAGAGGCGGGCAGCGCACTTTACGCCGCATTGCCAAAGGAAATATACGGGGAGATGCGAGCGTACAGTAAATTTTATTACGAAAATAAAAGCGAGCTTCTCGGTACCTTATCGGAGCTTGTAAATGATAATTATCTTAAAGCGCAGGGCACAGAGGGCGTTGTAAGCTACGGTCTTGTTGTCCGCCTTGCCGTTGCATACTACAGTAACGGGGAAGGGTAAAGCGGAATAGAATGCAATTGAAGGAGAAGGGCGTGTTTTTGCCCGCTCGGTTGCATTTTATGAGTGAGCTCGTTATAAACGGCGGCAAGCAGCTTTTTGGTACGGTGATCCCGTCCGGCTCCAAGAATGCTGCATTGCCTATTATTCTTTCCACAATAACCACGTACGGGATAAGCAAAATATTCAATCTTCCCGATATAGGAGACGTGCGCGTTGCGCTCGCGCTTGTTGAGGGCTTCGGTGCCGTTATACGGCGTGACGGAGATACCGTTACAATAGATACGCGCACCCTTGTATACAAAACCCCCGATCCGGCGCTTGTACGTGCCGTAAGGGCATCCACCTATCTTATAGGCGCTTGCCTTGCAAGATTCGGTAAGGCTGTGATTTCGGATTTTGGCGGATGCGCCTTTTGCATCCGCCCGATCGATCTTCATATTTACGCCGCAGAGGCGTTCGGTGCCGAGGCGCACTCGGGCTACTTGTCCTGCCGCGCGCCTCGCTTCGTGCTATCTTCTTCTCCTCTCTTGTAAACC
>JAZRLU010000112.1:0-2244 GCA_045647045.1 Eubacteriales bacterium | reverse complement strand
CTTCACCAACACGGCTATTACCAAGTTTGATATTCCCGAGTCACTTACCTATATCGGTAATTACGCATTGGCATACACGCAGATCACCTCAATAAATCTTACGGAAAATATAAAGTATCTCGGCGAGGGTGCATTTGAAGGAAGTGCGCTTGAATCCATCACGATACCCGGTACGCTTGGCTCTGTTCCCGAGCTCTTGCTTTACAATTGCGACAAGCTTACTACAGTTATCGTTGAGGAAGGCATCACGCTTATCGGAAGATCCGCATTCAACGATTGCGAGATACTTACAAGCGTTACCCTTCCCTCCTCTCTTAAGGCGGTATACGAAAGCTTTGTAGGCGATTGCCCCAACATTTTGTTTAACACGGAAAACGGTGCATATTACCTTGGTAATGATGAAAATCCCTATCTTGTGCTTGTAGACGGTACGTGTACAGAGCTTGTTATTAACGAAGCAACAAGGATCGTACCCGTTGGCGCGTTCTTCAACAGCCAAACACTTACCTCTGTATTTATCGGCAAGAGCGTTGAGTACATCGGTAACAACGCATTTGCTAATTGCGACTTGATAGTTACCTTTGAGGTAGACGGTGAAAATGAACTCTTCGCATCATCCGGAAACTGCCTTATAGATAAGAGCACAAAGACCGTTATGAGATTCTATAACACCAGCGTGCTTCCCGCGGACGGATCTGCTACAAGCATGGCACCCGGTATATTCAACGGTCTTACCAAGATCGAAACGATCTATATCCCCGCTAATTACGAAAAGGCTTACCTTAATATGCAGGGCTGCAAGAATCTCAGATCCATTATAATCGCCTCCGGCGTAAAGACGATCGACGTTCAGCTTTGCCTTGGCAACGGTACCTTCAAGGTTTATTACGAGGGTACAGAGGCAGAATGGGCAGAGATCAATTTTGAAGGCGAGCACGTTTTCGACGATAAGGGCAACGAGTATGCTAACCAGTTTGTTAAGGCAATGAAGTACTTCTATTCGGAGACCGAGCCCACAGAGGCAGGCAGCTATTGGCATTACGTTAACGGAATGCCCGAATCGTGGTAACCGATCGGACCCACACATCGGAGCATAATAAAAAGGAGAGCTTCCCTCTCCTTTTCGAACGGTGAAATAATACAAAAAGAAAGCACCCTTTGCGCGAAAAACGCAAAGGGTGTTTTTTTATGAAAGGGTTATGAGAAAATAACCGATAACCAAGGTGCCGAGAATTATTCTGTAAATTCCAAATGCCTTGAAATCGTGCCTCTTTACAAAGTCCATAAGGAATTTTATTACAACGAGCGATACTGCAAACGAAACCACCGTAGCCACAGCAAGCACTACCCAGGCGAGTGCGGGAACGGAAACTCCGCTTTCCGAAACGTAAGAGACGAAGCCAACAGACTTTAAAAGGCTTGCGCCAAGCATTGCGGGAATGCCCATAAAGAAGGAAAATTCCGCCGCCGCGGTGCGCGATATACCAAGCACCCTTGCGCCGAGTATGGTAGAGCCCGAGCGAGAGGTGCCGGGGATTATTGCAAGCACCTGGAAGCAGCCCATAAGGAGAGCCTGCGCATACGATATGCCGTCCGTGGCTTCTACCGATGCGGCTTTTTTGCTTTGCCATATCTCCACGGCAATGAAAAGAATACCGTAAACGATAAGCATTACAGCAACTACAACGAAATTATATAACCAGCCGTCAATATCACGGCCGGTAAATATTTCTACGATCTTATCAACAACGATACCCACGATAGCCGCAGGCACGCTTGCTACAATAACCTTAAGCCAAAGTGTCCACGTGCCCTTTTTCTCTGCATCGCTTTTGGATGAGGCAAAGGGGTTAAGCCGCTCGAAGAACAAAACCGCAACGGCGAGTATTGCTCCGAGCTGAATAACTACCTCAAACATACTCATATATTCTTCTGCGAAGGCTTCACCAAGCTCAGGCGCTACGTTAAGGCGGATAAACTCATCAAGCAAAATTATATGCCCTGTTGAGCTTATCGGCAGCCACTCCGTAATTCCCTCTACGATGCCGAAAAGCACCGCCTTGAGTATTTCAAATACAGCCGTCATAATTTCTCCTTATTCACCGGCTCTGAGTATATCTCCGGGAGCGAGCGGTATATCCGTTTTCATATAGAAGCTCATATACGGATGCGAGGTTGCCTCAATGGGCTGCATATCCTCACCGTAAAGCTCGCTTACGGCAATGGGCTTGCCTACCTGACCGG
>JAZRLU010000111.1:0-2099 GCA_045647045.1 Eubacteriales bacterium | reverse complement strand
CTCCGAGGAGCTTGAAACCTATATCGAGATCCCCTCTGACGTTGTACCCTTCGAGCAGCGCCCCTGGATGAAGTGCGCAGAGATCACCGATAAGCTCATAGAAGTCGGATCGTAGCCATGTCGTTCTGTGAGCCAAGGAGTTGTAGCCCCTAATTGTCTTTCTAAGCCCGCTTGGCCTCCGACTTCTCCGAGGAGCTTGAAACCTATATCGAGATCCCCTCTGACGTTGTACCCTTCGAGCAGCGCCCCTGGATGAAGTGCGCAGAGATCACCGATAAGCTCATAGAGTGCCTTCGCTCCGGTGAGTATAAGTATCTCAGAGTTAACTTCCCCAACGGTGATATGGTAGGTCATACCGGCTCGTTCCTTGCAACCGAGTGCTCTATGGAGGCACTTGACCTTCAGCTTGCACGTATACTTAAGGTTGTTGATGAGCTTGAGGGTGCGGCTATAATCACCGCAGACCACGGTAATGCCGACGAGATGTACGAGATAGACAAGAAGACGAAAGCGCCCAAGGCAGGTAAGGACGGCAGCTTCAAGGCAAAAACAAGCCATACGCTCAACCCCGTACCCTGCATCATTTACGATAACTTCACCGCAGGTGAGTATACCGTAAAGCTTGGCAGAGAGGACTTCGGTCTTTCCGCAGTTGCGGCAACCACCGTAAACCTTCTTGGCTATGAGGCTCCCGATATCTGGGATGAGTCTATGGTAGAGATCTGATATACCCGAAAACGGTTTCGTTTTTAATAATATAAGCGGATAGAGAGAACAATGGTTTATATAGCCGAAATGTTCTCTCTTTTCTGTTAGTGAAGTTTTTGCTGACGCAAAAGTGAAGTTGCTACGCAGTGAAGTTCGTGCTACGCACAAGTGAAGTTAAGTTTGCCCACTTTGCCAAAGGGCAAAACTTCACTATCCGCAGGATAACTTCACTTACGAAGTAAACTTCACTTGCCCAAAGGGCAAACTTAGTTAGCGCGATACTCCGTTAAGAGTATCACGCTATGTGTGAGTATCTTATTCGTTAAATGGCACATATTATTACAGTAAAACCTGTGCACATTTACCGAAAATACGTAAATAGTGCTAATAAAGTGAAAAAAGTTTTGTTTGTTCATACTTTAGACATATATTTCTGTTACAATAGCAAAGCATTTTTAAAAATAATAACTTGGAGGAAACTATGAATTTAGTAAATACAACCGTAAAACATAAGGCTTTCGGTGTTGGTACGGTGGTTTCTCAAGATGGTAAATATATTACTGTTCAGTTTGAGGGCGCAAGCAAGGTATTTGTATATCCCGATATTTTTGAAAAGTTCCTTACCCTTGAGGACGGTAGCGTATCTGCCGAGATCATTGCAGATCTCAATGAGGTAAATGCAAGAAAGCAGAGCATTCAGGACAAGAAGAATGAGGAAAATATGCGCGCTATGACCAAGGGAATCGTTATCCCCGGTAAGGAGATAGTTCCCGGCGAGGGCGATGAGGACGAAAGCCGCAAGAACGAAACAGAGGAAATTTAATTAAAGTAAAACCTTCCGCACCGTTTATAGCATTCGTTTTTTTGCAAAAAACTGTTTATAAAGAGGATGGAAAATGAAAAGCATTGATGAAGTAACGGCAATCAGCACGAGCGAGTCCGAGGTCAAAGCACCAAGCACCGCTAAATGGCAGATTATCCTGTTTGCGGTAGCCCTTGTTGCCATAGCTGCAGTATCTCTTTGCGTTGTGCTCACCTGGCAGGATGCCTTTTGGGATGAAGAGAATTATCTTGGCGATATTTTCGCCCCTGCATCTGAAAGTATAATGTATCTTGTAGAAAATTGGAAGGTTTCGCTGTTCGCAGTTGCCTTAACGGTTGCATTTACGATAACGCTTGCAATAATTTCTGCAAAAACTCCTGATGGAACGTATCTTGGCGCATATAAGAAATTTATTTGCGCAGTAGCATTTACCGCTATTGCGGCGCAGGCGATCCTTTACGTGGTAATATTCGTTCATTGCACGCCCTTGGTTGCAATGCTTTACCATATTACCTTCGGTATCAGCGTTATGCTTATCTCGCAGATCGTTGCGGTGTTCTCCACCTGC
>JAZRLU010000110.1:0-2579 GCA_045647045.1 Eubacteriales bacterium | reverse complement strand
TTCCTATTGTGGCCCGACGGCTCTTACCAGAGCTTACCGGGGCGCCATCGCGCCACAGAGTTACGCTATCAGCCGGTTCGGGGGTTTCATGCGCCGCAAAGCGGCGCGGCCGGTAGGTGCAGCCATCGGGGATATCCTCGCAAAGACTACCGTATGCCCACAAAATATACCGCACGATCAGAGCGAACAGGAGCGCGAGCGAACTGCGCTCGCTTTGCCAATCTGGGGCTTTGCCCCAGCCCCCATGCGGTAGCAAGCGGTATTGGATTTTTATTATAGCCGCGCGGAGCGCGGCCTATGAGCCAAAATTTTACGTTTTAAGCCATCTTATGCTATAAATGGGGGATTTCCATCTATGGACGGTATTTGCGCCCTGACGGCGGTTTTTCCCTTGACAGAGGGCTGTTTTTATGTTAGAATAGCACCGTTATCGCAGGTGAGTAGGACTGGAAATCGTGTAACCGTTGATAGCGGTTCAAGAGTTCGAATCTCTTTCTCTCCGCCACAATGAAAAAAGGACGGCTTTTTGCCGCCCTTTTTTTGTTTTATTTTAAGACAAAACTGCCAAACATGCATCTTGCATATCAACCGAATAATGACTATACAAATCTAACGTGATACCGATATCGGAATGGCCGAGAACCGAGGAAACGATCTTCGGATTCACACCATGGGAAAGCATGATCGTCGCATACGTATGCCGGAGATCGTGAAAGCGGATGGACGGTAAGCCAAGAACTCGGAGCTTCGACCGAAAGTGCTTATCCAGGATTGCCGGAGTGATAGCCATACCATGATCAGAGCGCAAAAGATAACCATCAACATTCAAATGCCGGGTAAATTGATACGCTCGAATGGTCTTAAAATCACCTTCCGTGAGCTTGATCACGCGAAAGCGGCCATTTTTCGGTGTAGAAACAACTTCTTCCCCACCGATGACGGCACGTGTACGCATGACGTATACTCTCCCGGCGTTGACATCCTCATCCTTGAGGCCGAGGATCTCGCCGCGGCGTAAGCCATACCGAACGGCCAACATATACGCAATATAGTCGGTTCTGCAGCTCGTCCCCTCAAGGAGCTGTTTAACCTGTTCCTCGGTCAGAACTCGGTAATTGTAACGTTCACGCCGGGGAAAGTCGTACAGAATCAAGGGATTGATCGCACAATAACCACGCTTGAAAGCATAAGAATACATTTTGCGAAGCGTGGCAAGAACGTAGATCACAGTAGTATTAGAAAGCCCCTGCCCTTCCAGGATCTTCACAAGGCTATCGATGTTGCTATACCCAATCATTTCAATATCGATCGGGCCAAGATATGGCAGAATATGCTTCCGCATATTCCGCCGGTAACCGTCTGCAGTCGTGAGCTTCAGGCGGCGTGCTATGTAATTTTGGTCAAAATCAGTTGCTAACTCGAACAAGGTCATCCTCTGTTACCTTCCAATCGTGCTTTAATATGTCATTCACTTGGTTAAAATACTCCACCTCATCACCAATTTTAATGGTTACGTGGTTTTCATATTTATAACGGCAATCCGAGCCGCGCACCCAATATTCTTTGCCGGGAAGATCGTAAAATGCATATGGGCTCATTTTTACATACTCCGTAGCCGGGTACATCTCTTGATTTTTGCTACACCAATAGTATCGGCCGAAGATCTTCTCTGCCCCCTTCGTTACGTATTTCGTTACGTAATTGGCAAGAGCAAGGCGGTTACCGTCTACCGGAATAGCGGTAGAAAAGCCATACCGCCACGCCGGAACATTATATACAGTACAGCGGATCTGCGACTCGGATATACGTTTTCTATGGATAGTATCAAGCGAAACCGGCTTATTGTAGCCCTTTACCATTCGCGTACCGCTATCCGCAAAATCTAATTTGTCATTGATCAGAGCGTGCGCGTGAATTCTGCCATCCTTGTGATATTCGGGTATAAGTACATACTGCAGGCCTTTTCGCAATACTTGATTACGAAGCCAATTATGCATTTTCCGCAATACCTCTTTTACGTTCCTGGCATCAATTCCGGCACCAAAGGTGATCGTTAAGAAATGAGTATAGTTGTTGAGTAATACAAGCTGTTCAACCCTTTGCTTGGCGCGCCATAATACATCCTTCCGTTTTCGCGGCTTATCGTCAAGCTCTTCCCTGCCGTTTTCTTCTTCTCCGTCATCCTCGCCGTCAAGCTCGTCCACCTCGTCTTTTGGCGGAGTATATGCCTTCGGCACAGGAATACGGAATTTTTCTTTGTTACAGGAATAGATCTTATGGAAACCGTCTTTGAAATGCAGGATTTTACGCGCGTATTTTCGGTCGGGATCTACTAAATCAACAATATCAACCTCATCACCAAAATATCGGTGATTTTTATAGAAGATATCACCGTTGGACTTGATATGCACGTCCTTATCCAGGGTGATGATCTCCTCTTGATTTCCGTCATATTCGTGCATGGCAAAAACCTCGATATTTATTGACTTTTTAAGGGTCGGCTGAGTACATTTTGTGGTTAATATCAAGTAACGCGCGCGCATACGCGCGCACGCGAGGCCAGCGCGGGCCCCGGGTGG
>JAZRLU010000109.1:0-2448 GCA_045647045.1 Eubacteriales bacterium | reverse complement strand
TACGAAAGAAGCCACGTAGACGGTGTGCGCAACACCCTTCGCCTTCTTGCATCATATCTTGGTATTTAAGCCTTTGCCTTAAAAATTGCTCCTTACGCATTTTTGCGGCATCTGTCCGGCACTATAGCACAGCTGCTATCGGCCCCTGCAGATGTAATCATTTACCGCGAAATGCGAAAAATTTTAAAAAATCGAAAAAAATTGAAAAAAGCTATTGACATTTTGATGTTTGTGTGGTAAACTATTTTTAGATTGAATCCAAAAATCTTAAACTCAATCCAAAAATGGAGACAACAATGACAAAGCAGAGAGCAATTCTGCTTTCGATATTCCGCTCAGAGGAATGTATAGGGCAGCACAAGAGTGCCGATCAGCTTCTTATACTTGCACGCAAGAGTATGCCGGGTATATCGAGAGCAACGGTCTACAACAATCTGCGATCAATGGAAAGTGAGGGGCTTATCCGTAGGATAACGGGTGATGACGGTACGGACGTGTACGATGCCTCCTTCAGCCTGCACGCGCATCTTATCTGCACGGAGTGCGGTGAGATAAAGGACGTAGAGTGTCCGCGCCTGCTTGCCGAGATGCGTGCAATATCCGGTGAGGATGTTACCGCATACGAGCTTAAGCTGCGATACGTGTGCAAAAAGTGCAGAGCGTCGGTTTAAAACGGTTAAAATAAATCAATAATAAAAATAACAACTTTTTAAGGAGAAATACCATGGATCTTAAGGGAACCAAAACAGAACAGAATCTTATGACTGCCTTTGCAGGCGAGTCCCAGGCAAGAAACAAGTACACCTACTTCGCATCCGTTGCAAAGAAGGAGGGCTACGAGCAGATCGCAGCCATCTTCCTTGAGACCGCGGAGAACGAGAAGGAGCACGCAAAGCTCTGGTTCAAGGCACTTGGCGGACTTGGTGATACCGCTGCTAACCTTGCAGCTGCTGCAGAGGGCGAGAACTACGAGTGGACCGATATGTACGATACCTTTGCTAAGGAAGCAGAGGAGGAGGGCTTCAAGGCTCTTGCTGCTCAGTTCAGAATGGTAGCTGCTATCGAGAAGTCCCATGAGGAGAGATATCGCAAGCTCCTTTCCAACGTAGAGCTTCAGCAGGTATTTGCAAAGGGCGAGATGACTATGTGGGAGTGCCGCAACTGCGGTCACCTTGTAATGGGCCTTAAGGCTCCTCTTGCATGCCCCGTATGCGCTCATCCCCAGAGCTTCTTCGAGGTTAGAAAAGAGAACTATTAATTGAATATCCCCGGCGTGATGCTCTTTTGGGCATCACGTTTTTTTTGCGCATAGAGTGTTTTTTTGCTGTGCTTACTTTTTTGCATACAATGCTTTTTGCACGCTCTGCATTTTTTGTATAGCATTTCATACCTTTGCGCGCACTTTTTTGCGCATTGCTTTGCGCCCTGCCGCACGCCGCTGCGGCTTTTTTTGCGCTGTGCCTTTCATATTTTATTTAATGCGCACGCGCCAACTGCGCGCGAGTTGCACAATAAAGCCGCCGCCGTTTGGTGCAAGTTGCCGTTTTTTACCTCTTTGGGGCTTTTTCGTTGAAAAATTGGTTGAAAAATGCTACAATAAGCTTAAAGCAACCGAATATTCACCGCCCACTCTCGTGAAAAGGGCAGGCTTTAAAAAAGGAGACGCTGATATGATCAAAAGAAAAATCGCATCCTGGCTTTTGCTTGTTGCAATACTTGCCTCGGCTTGTGTTGTAGGCATAACCGTTTCCGCATCCGCGGCGGGTGCAACGGACGCTATGGAGGATATCGAAGCAAATCTTTCCGAATACAAAAGGGGATCTACTACCTCCGTTTCAAAGGATGGATACATAGGCATACCCCTTGAGGTGTCCGTTTATTACAGCGGCACGGATATCGTTACGGGCAAGGTGATAGATGCAACGCCGATCGCTATCTACGTTGTGAACACTAACGTTGAGCGCATAGGAACGGATAGTGACGTAAATATCATAAGGTCAATGCTTGATCGCGGATATATCGTTGTTATCTTTGACTATCTTAACAACGCAAAGGCAAAATCCCCCGATCTTGACTGGTCGGTTCAGGGGTTGCGCACGAACGTTGTAAAGGGCACGTATTTCAGCGGTACGGGCTTCCCCTCCGGCTCATATGACAACAATATGGTAGTTCCCGCAGGCTACAATATCGAATTTAATCACGTGTTCTGGGAAATAGATAAGCACGCGGCAGACGGTACTCTTGAGAGGATCGTTGAGGTGTGGAATAACGATTTCCGCGCAAAGAAGGGCACAAAGCTTATAAAGTGGGTTGATGAAAACGGCATCCGCAAGGCAACACAGACCGCGCTTGACGGAAGCGAGCCCGTGTGGCTTGATAAAAACGGCAAGACCGATGCGGGCGGTGACTATATTCTTATAAAGTACACCAAGGCAGAGAAGATAGAGG
>JAZRLU010000108.1:0-4454 GCA_045647045.1 Eubacteriales bacterium | reverse complement strand
ACTACGATAGCGGTGACTGGAGAGCAACCTGGAAGGGTGAAGGCGGCGGCGTTCTTTACAACCAGGCTCCTCATCAGCTCGACCTCTTCCAGTGGATCGTAGGTATGATGCCGAGCAAGGTACACGCATTCTGCCACTACGGCAAATGGCACGATATTGAGGTTGAGGATGACGTTACATGCTACGTTGAGTATCCCAACGGCGCAACCGGCGTATTCATCACCACAACTGCTGATGCACCCGGTACAAACCGCTTTGAGATCACCGGTACAAAGGGTACCCTTATCTTTGAGAACAACAAGCTTTACTACAAGCAGCTTGCAGTAGACGAGCGCGAGCATTGCCGCACCTGCGATGAAGGCTTCAAGAAGCCCGAGTGCCTTCCCACCGTTGAGGTTGAGCTTACCGGCACAAACGATCAGCACGTAGGCATCTGCAACAACATTGCAAACGCTATTCTCGGTCTTGAGCCCGTTTATGCACCCGCTAAGGACGGTATTAACGGCGTTGAGCTTGCTAATGCAATGCACCTTTCCTCTTGGATCGGCGAGTCTGTTACCCTTCCCATCAACGGCGAGCTCTTCTATGAGGAGCTTAAGAAGCGCATAGCGATCTCCAAGCCCCACAGAGTAAACGAAAAGACCGAAATTCAGGGTTAATATGCAATAGGGCGGGGCTCCCCCGCCCGAAAGGATATAACTATGACTAAAACATTCAAAATAGCGATCGTAGGCTGTGGAACTATCTCAACCAACCACTTGAACGCCGTAAAGGCGCTTGATAACGTAAAGGTTGTTGCACTTTGTGACGTAAAGCGTGAGCGTGCTGAGGCAGCTGCAGGCAAGTTTGAGCTTGACGTGTCTATTTACACCGATTACGCCGAGATGTTGGCAAATGAGGAGCTTGATTCCGTGCATATCTGCACACCTCACTATCTCCATGCACCTATGACAATTGCGGCGCTCGAGAAAAATATCAACGTTTTTCTTGAAAAGCCGATATGTATATCCCGCGAAGAGATCACAATGCTTATCGAAGTCGAGAAGAAAAGCTCGGGTAAGGTATGCGTATGCTTCCAAAACCGCTTTAATCCCTCTGTTGCACTTGCAAAGAAGCTTTGTGCAGAGGATGGCGGCGTAAAGGCTGCATACGGATCCGTATTCTGGTACAGAAGCGAGAAATACTATACCGAGAGCGGCTGGCGCGGTGCATATTCAACCGAGGGTGGCGGAGTTATGATAAATCAGGCTATCCACACGATCGACCTGCTTTGTCAGTTCCTTGGTACTCCCAAAACCGTTTGCGCAACGAAAGCAAATCATCACCTCAAGGGAATTATTGAGGTTGAGGACACCTGTGAGGGTGTTATCGGATTTGACAGCGGCAAGGCGGCTAATTTCTACGCAACAACGTCGTTTGACGGCAAGGATTCAACTACAGTATATCTCGTAACCGAGAAAAAGCGCACCGTTATGATACAACAATCAAACGTATATCTTAACGGCACGCAGATCGATGATCCCGAGCTTGTTACCGACTACGTAGGCAAGGAATGCTACGGAAACGGACACGTTTCCCTTATCGCAAAATACTACTCTAATCTCGCATCCGGAACAGAGATGCCCGTAACTCTTGAAAGCGCACAGTATGCTCTCAGAGTTCTTCTTGCGGCATACAGATCCGGTGACTGTGAAATTGAAATTTAAAAAGGAAATCTTATTATGAAATTACCTATTAACGTTGACCTTACCGGTAAGGTTGCCGTAGTAACGGGTGCAGGCGGAATCCTCTGCTCTGATTTTGCCCGTGCTATTGCACAGTGCGGTGCCGCTGTTGCACTTCTTGACATCAACTATGATGCTGCAGAGACTGTAGCAAAGGAGATCCGCGATAACGGCGGAAAGGCTATTGCAGTTAAGACCAACTGCCTTGATAAGGCAAGTATCGAAGAAGCAAAGGCTGTAGTTGATAAGGAGCTTGGCGTTTGTGATATTCTCATCAACGGCGCAGGCGGAAACAACGGCAGAGCTACCACCGCAAACGAGTACTTCGATCCCGCAACTCTTGATAATCCCGACGTGCAGGACTTCTTTGATCTCTCCCCCGACGGAATCAAGTTTGTATTTGATCTTAACGTAACCGCTGCATTCATCACCACTCAGGTATTTGCACTTGATATGGCAAAGCGCGGCAAGGGCGGAAATATCATCAACATTTCCTCTATGAACGCATACCGTCCCCTTACAAAGATCCCCGCATACAGTGCGGCAAAATCTGCGGTATCTAACTTTACCCAGTGGCTTGCAGTTCACTTTGCTAACACGGGCATCCGTGCTAATGCAATTGCACCCGGCTTCTTTGTAACCAATCAGAACCGTGCGCTTCTCTTTGCAGAGGACGGCACTCCCACAGCAAGAACCGAAAAGATCCTCCGCGGTACTCCCATGAACCGTTTCGGTGAAAGTGACGAGCTTCTTGGCGGACTTCTCTTCCTTCTTTCCGATGAGGCATCCGGCTTCATAACCGGTGTTGTTCTTCCGATCGACGGCGGCTTCTCTGCTTACTCCGGAGTTTAATCTTACAAAATCCCATTTGCGACAAAGCGTTCGCAAACAATAAAAAAATCCAAGGTCAACACAAGTTTGCCTTGGATTTTTTGTTATATGCTCTTAGATAAGAGCCATTCATAAAGCGCAGGATCAGAGAACGCAGGTGTCCACGCATTATGGCTTGCAGAGTCGAAGACCGTAAAACGTACGTCACTATCGGTAACCCTTCTCAGCGCCTCGATCATACGCTCAGATTCACCGATATTAACGGTGGGATCGCCCTTGCAATGGAATGCCCAAATGGGCAGATGGCGGAGCGTTCCAACGTTCCATACCACGCCACCGCCGCAAACGGGCACTATAGCGGCAAGCCTATCCGCGTGAGACATTGCAAAGCCCCACGTTCCGTAGCCGCCCATGCTTGCGCCACCCATATAAACGCGCGACGTATCAACGTACGCATTCGTAAGATACTCACAAAAAAGACCGTCAAGTGTTTCGTAATGATCGTACCATATATTTTCGGTGCACTTTGGCGAAATCACGATAAACGGCAGGCTATTCCCTTCCATTATATATTGCATAGGCCCCATTACGAGAAGCTTCTGTAGCTCAAGACCTCTCTCACCCGCCCCGTGTAAGAAGAAAAACACGGGATATTTTTTACCCTCATCAAAGTCATCGGGCAGGTATTCGCAGTACGGCATATTGCGATATTGCTTAAACGTATACATAAAGAATCTCCGTTTTTTATTCAAGTATAGCACAGCGATATAAAATTGTCAACACAGGCGGTGGTTTTATTCAAAAATTGAGGCTGCCCCGATAACGAGGCAGCCCCGCGTGCGTAAATTAAGTTATGTTAAGATCCCAAATACCGAAATCGCTATCAATAATAGAGCTCTCGGTTCCGGGTGACGTAGTAATAACATCCTCCGAGGAGGTCCTTACGTATTCTATTTCTGGAGTCACATAGTTTTTCATATTCTACCTCCTTTAAGCAAGAGCTGCAACATCTCTGTACGCCTTAGCGCTCTCGCAATACTTAACGAATCTCTCAACGAGCGTGATAAGGTTGGTATCGGATGCGTAGGCAGTCTTGATATAGCTGTAATAAGAATAGATGTTGTATTCACCCACCTCGGTATCAGAGGCAACCGTGATTGTGTCAGCCATTCTGTAGCCATACATCACAAGCTCAAGGTATCTTCCCTCTGAATCCTCACCCTCGGTAGCCTTGATGGTCTGCGAGCCTACCGTAAAGGTAAAGTCGTTTTTACCGTATCCGTCAGCAAGATAGAATCGGTAAGTGGGAGTAGCACCGAGGTTGAGCGTAACGCTTGTAAGGCCTGCCACAGCAGGAGTCTTTACCTCCTTGGTCATATCGGGGCGATTAGTATCGTCGTATCCCGCACCGAGAAGCGCATCTGTCTTTGCGAGTGCATCAGCAGCATCACCTGCAGTACCGAAGTGTGCATACGCCGCTCTGATGTATGAAAGCATATCAAAAGCAAGCGCCTTTTCTTCTACGGTATAGCTGCCGCCAACAATCGCCTCGGCATACTTAAGAGTGCTGAACGTGTAGCTTAAGGTATACGTTTCTTCTACAGTTATGTTTAGCTTAAGATTGATATCGCGCAGCGCCACAGACGAGGGGAGCGCAACGGTAAGCTTATAATATCTGCCACCGTCAATGTCCACTATACTGTAAGCCGAGAGATCTACCTCAACACCGTCAAGCATCGCCTTAGTTACAAGATCGCTTACGGGAACGTAAATATTATAAACGAAATCGGACCAGAAGCTTACGCTTGACTTAACGCTGAAGGTGGTAAAATCAGCAGGTACAAGCTCATAGGTAACGTAGCCGCCATTAACACCAGCGGAGCGCCATACACACTTAGT
>JAZRLU010000107.1:0-1570 GCA_045647045.1 Eubacteriales bacterium | reverse complement strand
GGATATTGCCTTAGTATGAAGCTTGGTATTGTGAATTAATTGACATAAGTAGGTCTTAAGGCTTTTCATAATTTAATCTCCTTTATTTTTTTGTTGAATTTGTGGATAAGATAAATTTATCAGTAGCTTGCGGTAAGCTGTTTTGTGATCACGTCATCATCTCCGCCGCCGCCGGAAAACGTGCATTCAATTGTTGCGCGGTACGTACCGGGTGATACCTGATATTCAAAAATCTTGATTCCACTACCGTTTATTGTAACTGTTTTTTGCTCATAAACGTCAGACCAGAAGAATAGGAATGAGCGTTTTTCTATGAGGCACTTGATCGTTACTTGGGTTGTAATTCCCGGCAAGCCTGAATAATTAACCGTTGCAGTTGCGATCCCGTCTTCAATAAAGAAATCTATTAAAACATTATGAACATTGTTGTAGTACGGGGTCGCCTCTGCGGCGGATACGGCGGTTGCAAATACAAGCACCATAATTACAGCGCAGAGTGTGATAGAAATAATTTTCTTTGCGTTTTTCATTTTTAAAAGTCCTTTCTTTTTGTGTTTTTTAAGGGCGTTTTTCTCCCTTCACCCTCTAATACGGAAAAGTGGGGCAAAAGGTGCACGCGTTTTTGCGTTTTTTTAAAAAAGTAAAAATAATTTCGTCGATATGCACAATAAACTTTTAAAAAATTGTAAAAAGCAAACAAGCGCGGTTTTTTACAGCCCTCGCGGCACGCAGAAAATGGGCGCATATATTTGATTTTTGCCGCGGCGAGGGGCGTAGCTTGGGAGAAATGAAATCCGAGTGAGCTCGGATGAAATCTTCATCGGGGGTAAAGGGGTTACGCCCATCTTTCTTATCACCTGCCCAAGGCAGATTCCGTACGCCGACGGCGGATCTAATTGTGCGCACGGCGCTGTGGCACATTTAAGAGAATATGATACTTAAAATAATGAAAAGTATGCGTTAGGGCTTGACTTTTTAGATATTTTTGTATATAATAGGTGCATAATAAAGGCCGTGACGGAGACAGTAGCGGCGGTGAAGCCTCAAAGAGAGTCGGGGACGGTGCGATCCCGGCAGTTAGTAACCGCAGGTGAATATCACTCCCGAGCCGCAGGGGCGAAACGCTTGGAGTAGCCTTTGACGTGGGCTGCGCGTAAAGCGGCGCATATTGGCGGATATGTATAATAGGTGGTATATTCCTGTTTCGTACGCGAAGCAGGTTTTTTTGTTTAAATAAAAAAGCCTTTTGGCTACAAGGAGATAAAAATATGAGCGAAGTTTACGAAAAGGTTTCGGCAAGCCTCGGCTTTGTTGAAAGAGAAAAGGCAACACGCGCCTTCTGGGAGCAGAATGCCGTTTTTGAGAAGAGCGTAGAGCAGCGTAGCGGATGCGAGAATTTCACGTTCTATGAGGGACCGCCCACAGCAAACGGAAAGCCCCACATCGGTCACGTGCTTACAAGAGTTATCAAGGATGCTATTCCCCGTTACCGCACTATGAAGGGCATGCGAGTTCTTCGTAAGGCAGGATGGGATACACACGGCCTGCCCGTAGAGAAGTCGGATCGTAG
>JAZRLU010000106.1:0-1480 GCA_045647045.1 Eubacteriales bacterium | reverse complement strand
TACTGCATAGTACCTTACGTAAGAGGCAGGGAGCGCAGTCGCCCCTCTGCTACGATTATTGATGAGTGCCGCAAGCTTGTTGAGAACGGATGCCGCGAGATAACCCTTCTTGGGCAGAACGTAAATTCCTATTCAAGCGATATCGGTTTTCCCGAGCTGCTTCGTAGGATAGCATCTATAGAAGGTGATTTTACCGTCAGATTTATGACAAGCCATCCAAAGGATGCCTCGCAGGAGCTTATCGAGGTGATGCGTGAGCTTTCACCTAAAATTGCGCCCTTCTTCCACCTTCCGCTTCAATCGGGTAGCAATGCGGTGCTTAAGCGTATGAACCGCACCTATACAAGGGAAAGATATCTTTCCGTAGTTGATTCATTGAGGCAAAGTATACCCGGCATAGCACTTTCAACGGATATTATCATCGGATTCCCGGGTGAAACGGATGAGGATTTTGAGGATACTATGGATATTATCCAAAGAGTTGGCTTTGATATGGTATACAGCTTTATATATTCAAAGCGCGAGGGAACCGTAGCCGCAAAAATGACGGATTCCGTTGATAAGGAAGCGGTGGCAAAGCGAATGGATACACTGCTTACCTATCAGGCAAAGGTTTCTCACGAAAAAAATCTGCCTTACGTTGGCAGAGTTGAAAGGGTATTGGTTGAATCCGTGACACAAAAGGACGGCATTAAGACCTTTACCGGAAGGACCTATACCAATAAAACAGTACATTTTACGGCAGAGCACGCCTCAGTGGGTGACTTTGTTTACGTTAAAATAACCGAGGCGATAGCTTTCGATCTCTTCGGTGAGGAATTTATACAATAAGGAGAAAAAGAAAATGACAAGAATAATTGAGCTTGCACACGCGCTTGGAGAAGAGATTGCAAAGAGCGAGGAAATAAGAGCACTTGAGGCTGCAAAGGATGCATATGAAAGAGATGCTGAACTTCAGGCAAAAATGAGTGAGTATGAAACAGAAAGAAAGCTTCTTGCAGAGGAGTTTTCCAAGCCTACCGATGCAATTGACGAGCGTGCGGTTGCCGATCTGCGCGCAAGAATAGAGGAGCTTACCAAGGAGATCTGTGCATCCGAGATATACGTAGCATTTGCAAATGCACAGAATGCTATGAACGCCCTTATGGCAAGCGTAAACGATGAGATAAAGTTTTGCATAACCGGTGAGCGTCCTTCTGCTTGCACGCACGATTGCTCTACCTGCGGTGGATGCGGCAGCCATTAAGACTAATTCTGTTAAAGTGAGGTATGCCATATGGCAGAGGTGCTTTCGTCAAGAGGTGACTTGAAAACGGTAACGCCGATGATGCGCCAGTATCTTGACGTAAAAAATCAATACGATGATTATATCCTTATGTACAGACTCGGAGATTTCTACGAATGCTTCTTCGAGGATGCAATTGTGGCATCGCGTGAGCTGGAGCTTACCCTTACCGCAAGAGATTGCGGAGACGGAAAG
>JAZRLU010000105.1:0-2531 GCA_045647045.1 Eubacteriales bacterium | reverse complement strand
CGTCATTTTGCCAAGCGTGGCAAGATCAAGCTCGCCAGAGGGGGATATGCACCTATCGGGATAATCGAAGTCGGATCGTAGCCATGTCGTTCTGTGGGCCAAGGAGTTGTAGCCCCTAATTGTCTTCCTAAGACCGCTTGGCCTCCGACTTCGTCATTTTGCCAAGCGTGGCAAGATCAAGCTCGCCAGAGGGGGATATGCACCTATCGGGATAATCGACCGCGTACTGAACGCACATACGCATATCGGGAACGGAAAGCTCTGCGATAACGCTGTTATCAATATATTCAACAGCCGAATGCAATATACTTTCCCTGTGCACCACTACCTTTATACGCTCCGCGGGAACGGAGAAAAGATGGGATGCCTCTATTACCTCAAAGCCCTTATTCATAAGAGTTGCCGAATCTACGGTTATTTTTTTACCCATTTTCCACGTGGGATGCGCAAGAGTATCGGCTAACGTTACGCCTGCAAGCTCCTCTTTTGTCTTGCCGAAGAACGGTCCGCCCGATGCGGTAAGCAAAAGGCGCTTTATTTCGGAGTGGGTGCCCGAGCGAAGGGATTGGTGAATGGCGCAATGCTCACTGTCCACCGGTAATATCTGTACGCCGTTTGCACGTGCGCGCTCCATTACGATATCACCTGCGATAACAAGAGACTCCTTGTTTGCAAGTGCAAGACGGCGGCGCGAATCAATAACCGCAAGTGTAGGCATAAGACCCGCCTGCCCGAGTATTGAATTTACAAAGCACTCTGCATCCGACTGTGCAATAGCCTCGCATATGCCGCTTTCCCCGGCGAACACACGTGCATCCGTATCCGCAAGGCGCACGCGAAGATCACTTGCCGCGCTCTCGCTGCCCATAGCAACGAGGCGAATGCCAAAGCGGCGCACAGCATCCTCTGCCGCGCTTACGTTGACGTTTGCGCTTATCATATCTACCTTGTAGCCTCTTTTTTCGGCAACGTCAAGCGCCTGTATACCTACGGATCCGCTTGCTCCGAGAACGGCTATAGTCTTTTGCATACCGATTCCTCACAATTATATTTTTTGAGAATTTAAAGAGGCTCTGCCAATTTGCTTGACCAAAGCCTCTTTACGATTATTTACTGTATTCAGGCAAAGGGCGTAAACAAAAGCGATATTATCATCGCAACGCCTGATACGGCAAGAACAGAATCAAATCTATCCATTATGCCGCCGTGGCCGGGAAGTAAGGTACCGTAATCCTTAACTCCGTGCTCTCTTTTAATAACGGATGCGAGAAGATCGCCTATCTGCCCCGTTACCGAAAGCACCGCGCCCGATATTGCAAGTACTACGTAATTCGGCGTAAGATCGGTAAACACGGATACAAGATAGCCGTAAAGCATCATAATAAGCGTAGTGCAGATAATAGCACCCACCGAGCCTTCTACCGTTTTTTTCGGGCTGACCTCGGGAATAAGCTTATGCTTACCGAAGAGCATACCCGTAAAGTATGCAAATACGTCGCTGATCCACGCGCCTACAAGAACAAGGCCGAGGCAGAAGAGACCTATCTCTTCAATATAGCGGAGTATTACGAGCGATGAGAAGCAAGCCGATATATATATCGTCAAAACTACCGCCGAGCATACCTTTGAAAATGCGATGCTGCCGCGGGAAAATACCGAGACAACAAATGTCATCATCATATATACAAAGATAACGAATGCGAGAATAAGTATGAAAAGCGACTCCGGCTTGCCAAATATGTTGGTGGTAAGATATGCACCGAAAGGCATAGCTGCCGCTATTACATATGCAGGCACGGAAACAAGATAACGCTTTTCAAGCGATATGGTTTTCATAACCTCATACGCCGCGATCACCGCGATCACGGATATGGATATGGGATAAACGATGGTATTTGATACGCAAAGTATCGCCACCATTACCGCTATTATAAGAAGGCCTGTAAGAACTCTTATTTTCATCAGCTATCCTCCTCATTAAGTCCGCCGAAGCGGCGCTTTCTTGAATAAAATTCCTTTACGCATTTTTCTATGTCGCTGTAAGAGAAATCGGGCCACAGCGTGTCAAGAACAACGAACTCGGAATAAGCGCCCTGCCACAAAAGGAAGTTTGAAACCCTGAAGTCTCCGCCGGTTCTTATGATAAGATCGGGATCGGGCGTGCCTGCGGTATAGGTGAATTTTGAAAGATTCTCCTCCGTCATAGGTAAGCCGAGACGGGCAACCTCTGCCGCGGCGTGTACGATATCATCCCTACCGCCGTAGTTGAGAGCAAGATTGCATACGAACGAACGGTCGCGTGCCATTTCTTCAACCTCTATGCACTTGTTACGCAGCTTCTCGGGCAATGCGTTTTTATCCCCAAGGAAGCGCATTGAAAAGTCCTTGTCCTTTTTAATACGGTCGATAACCACCTCGTCAAGGTATCTGTAGATGAGGTTCATTATAGTATCGACCTCCTCACGCGGTCTTTTCCAGTTTTCCGTGGAAAAGGCGTAAAGGGTAACGTAATGAACACCCATCTCCTTTAA
>JAZRLU010000104.1:0-2059 GCA_045647045.1 Eubacteriales bacterium | reverse complement strand
ACCGCTTGGCCTCCGACTTCCCTCCCTTGATAACCCCTGTACCTTCGGCTCTGCCGATATCGAGGGCGCTATCAAGCTTGCGGAGGAGATCACCGCAACAACTCCCGAAACCGAGGTTTACCTCTATTCCGACGTAAACTACATCGATGCCGGTGACGTTAAGGTGATCCCCGTTAACGATATCTCGGAGTACAATGCCTCTATTCTTGACGTAAGAGCGGTTCTTGACGAGGGCTATTACCGCGTTGAGATCGACGTTGCTTGCTACGGACTTAATGCATCCGTAGGCGTATTCTGCGACATTTACGGAGTTAACACGGAGAAGACTTCCCTCTCCTTTGTTACCGACGTGCTTTGCGAGAATGACGAAACGAAGACTCTTATCTACGCGCTTTCGCTTGACGAGAATGCCTCGGCAGATGCTTCTATAGTATTCGGCGAGGAAGCAAGCATCTACTCCTTTGAGAATATCCACGTTTACGTGCAGGAGGACGATTCCTTTGAGCACGATAACAGCTTCTACCTCTACGGCGGTGAGAAGCTTCCCCTCAGAATACAGTACTACAGTGCTATGCCGAACAGCTATTTCGGTTCTGCACTTCTGGTTCTCAGAAATCAGCTCGCTTACCGTTGGGATATTGAATACAACGAGGTAAAGCGTGAAGAGATTCCCGAGAGCGAGGGATACGATCTTTACATTTACGAGCACGTAATGCCCACCACCCTTCCTAAGGACGGCGCGGTTCTTCTCGTAAATCCCGACTCTGCACCTGCAGGCGCAGGCTTCAGGCTCGGCAGCACCTACAAAACAGGCGGCGAGGTTGCTCTCTTTGCAGACGAAGATGCTTCCGCACACCCCCTGCTTAAGAACATTAATGCTGAAAACATTACCATAACCGCATTTACCGACGTTTCGAGCTATGACGGCTATGAGCCCCTTCTCTACTGCGACAATTCTCCCGTATTGCTTGCGAAGAACGATCCTTACGAGAAGATCGCTATTATGTCCTTCAGCCTTAACTACTCAAACCTTCCTCTTTTGCTTGAATACCCCATTCTTATGTACAATATGATCGAATACTTCTGCCCCACCACCTTTACGGGCAACGTATTTGATATCAATGAGGAGATCAGCCTTGGCTCGCGCAGTGAATCTCTCAGCGTAGTTGGCCCCGGCGTTGATATGACAATAGAGGAGTTCCCCGGCAAGCTCAACCTTACTCAGCCCGGTGTTTACACCGTATCGCAGACACCTATTTCGGGTGATCACATCGTTGAGAACTTCTACGTTAAGCTTCCCGCCGAGGAAAGTGACATCTTCCTTGATGAGGATGTACTCGTTAATCCGTTCTTCATAGAAAAGCCCCAGATCGAAGATCAGGATCTGTTATTATACTTTGCGATAGCGCTCGTAGCCCTTCTGTTTGCTGAATGGTGGCTGCACTCGCGTGAGCAATTTTAGTTAGGAAGATAAAGATGACAAACTTTAGTATTAATTTTACGAACCCGTGGCTTCTTTTGCTGCTGATACCGGCGGGACTGCTTACAATAATACCGTACTTCCGCCTCAATAAGAGGTATCGCTGCACAAGAAACCGTATAGTTTCGATAGTGCTACATTTGATCATTATGGTTCTCTCTATCTCTGTGCTCGCGGGTATGACCTTCAACTACGATATACCGAACACCGAGAACGAGGTAATGCTGGTTGTAGACAGCTCCTTCAGTACCGAAAAATCCGAAAATGACAAGGACGACTTCATAAGGGACGTTATAGAAAACAGCGACTCTATGTTTAAGCTTGGTATTGTTACCTTCGGATACGATCAGGTATACGCCGCAGAGCTTACTAACGATACGAAGACCATTTATTCGTCATACGCACAGTCTCCCATGCCCGATACCACCGCAACCGACATCGCAGCGGCGCTTAACTTTGCTGCTGAGAAGTTCTCCTCGCCCGAGAGTGCAAGAATAGTTCTTGTATCCGACGCATTGGAGACGGACGGTAACGTTAAGAGCGTTATCAAGTCGATCGCGGCTAAGGGTATTAAGGTAG
>JAZRLU010000103.1:0-1679 GCA_045647045.1 Eubacteriales bacterium | reverse complement strand
GTCTATAGAGTCGGGGATAGCAACGCGCTCGGGCTCACCCTGGAAGGTGGGGATGGGATTTCCGTCACAAACGTAGGTGTGGATAAAATGACCGAGACCTGCGATGGAAGGATAGCTGAAGGTGTATCTGTTGCACGCGCTTCCCTCGGCATCCGCACTCTTAAGAATGCTCATCTCATAGGTGAAGTTGCCGTTTGCAAGAGTTGCCATACCGCTGATACGGGGAGTAAGGTTAGGTGCATCGGGCTCAAACTCACGCGCGGTGAGTGCCTCGGAAAAGCTCTTGCCGCACTTAAGACCCTCGTAAACGGTATCGGTCTGATCGCCGTTTGTAACGATAAGCTTGTTCTCATACGTGCGGAGCGCCGCATAGATTATAAGGCTCGGATCCTCAACCTTGGAGGCATCAAAGGGCTCTGTGAAAATCGCGCCGTCCCTCTCGGTAAACACGCGGTTTCTGCTGTTTGCGCTTCTTCCCATAATGAAATAAGCGGTTGCAAGGCGCTTGCCGTCGGCAGTTTTGCCGATCACGATGCCGCGTCCAACGTAGGAGTTGCCGCGGATAAGCTCGCCTATGTTATTTATCTTGTAAATGTTCATTTCAGGGTTAAACCTTTCAATCAGAATTTGTACGCCGGGATCAATTTTTGCCTAACATATCTGCGCACACCTTTTCGCACGCAAGGGGAAGTATCTTCCACTCGGCAAGGCGCATAACGCGCTTTTGCAGGCTTTCGGGGGTATCCGTGTCACGTATGGAGACAGCCTTTTGCATTATTATCTTACCGCCGTCGGGTATCTCGTTAACGAAATGCACGGTAGCACCGGTTACCTTAACGCCGTATTCGAGCGCCGCCTTATGTACACCGAGTCCGTAATATCCCTTGCCGCAGAAGGAGGGGATAAGCGCGGGGTGCACGTTGATTATTCTGTCACGGTAATGAGACGTAAAGCGCTCGGAAAGTATAGACATAAAGCCTGCAAGAACGATAAGTCCTATGCCTCTTGAATCTATTTCCTCGATAAGCCTTTCTTCAAACGCTTCGGCAGAGCCGCACGCCTTTTTCGTTACTGTAAGCGCCTCTATGCCTGCATTCTCCGCACGGGTAAGCGCGTATGCACCGGTAACGTTGGATATAACGAGGGATACCGTACCGCTTTTTATAATACCGTCAGCCTCGGCCTTGATGATAGCGCCGAGGTTGGTGCCGCCGCCCGAAACGAGGACGGCGATCTTTACCTTGTTACTCATATAAGCTCTACCTTAGACTCGGATTCGATGATCTGTCCGATAACGTAAGCATCCTCACCGTTTGCCTTGAGTATCTCAAGTGCACGCTCAACGTCCTCCTTGGCAACAACAACGCTCATACCAACGCCCATGTTGAAGGTGTTGTACATATCGCGCTCGTCAATGTTGCCAACAGACTGGATAAGCTTGAAGATAGGAAGAACTCTTACGTCGCTCTTAGCGATTCTTACGCCAAGACCGTCGGGAATGGAACGGGGCATATTCTCATAGAAGCCGCCGCCCGTGATATGGGATACACCCTTGACCTTGACCTCCTCAAAGAGGGCAAGCATGGGCTTTACGTAAATTCTCGTGGGGGTGAGCAGGGTCTCGCCGAGGGATTTGCCGCCAAGCTCCTCGATGGGAGCGCGCAGGTCGCAGTTCTCTA
>JAZRLU010000102.1:0-1883 GCA_045647045.1 Eubacteriales bacterium | reverse complement strand
AGGGCCCTTGCGTGCTCAGCTGCGCGGGCGTTGAGATACGCGCAATAGCAAACGTGCGCTGGGAGATAACAAACTTCGATATTCTCAGCTCCGAGGGCGTACACCTGTTCCGCATAACCGGCGGTATAGACAATAAGTTCTCGATAAGATGCCTCGGCTGCTCGGAAAATTCGGATATAATGATAAACAACCGCATTACCGCAACAAATGCAAAAGGTGAAGAGGTAAGCTACGTTATAGACCTCAGCCGTGAGGACTTCGGCATAAGTGCTGCTGATCTTGAGGATCTTCGCAAGATGCCCACGGTAGCAGAGCATTATCAGCCGGTAGGCACTCCCGCCTGCTCAAATGCAAGAGTAAAGGGTTGCCCCGCGTATCTTTGCCGCAGCCATCTTATGACGCTTGATAGCGGTGAGACGGTTTGCCGTGCCTGCCTTTACCCCGAGGTAGTGCTCCGTGATAAGAACGGTAAGGCACATTACTCTCGCTCCGTAGTCTTTGCCCTTGATGCTATGGACTTTTTGCCCAAGGAGCAAACGCAGATATGCACCGATTGCAAGAGATTTGTAAGACGCGGTGAGAGCCGCCTTTGCTCGCTTTGCGAGGCTATAGAGGGAAGAAGTGATCTTGCGGGTGCAAGGGCGCTTTATAAAAAGTATTCCTCGGCACTCCCCGTGGCAACGCGCCTTGGCGCAATTGGCAAGGCCAAGCTTTGCTATGAGGATAGCCAAACGATAGTATTCCTTATCGGCGGCACGGCTACCAAGCCTCCGCGCCGCTATCAGCTTGAAAAGCTTTCGCTTCTCACGGGCAAGAAAAAGCACTCGCCCACCGAGATAAATTAACCGAAAAAGGAGGACAAACAGTATGAATTACATATTACAGCAGCTTACCGGCAAAAAAGCAATACTTTTTGCTTCCCTTTCGGGCGCGGTGATCGCGGATCTGTTTATATCGCTTATGCTTCTTGGCTACGGTATGCCCTTCGCAAGCTACGTAATACCGCTTGCGCTTACCGTAATAGACGTAGCTTTCCTTCTTCTTTCCGTATTCACCAACTTCAAATTCGCATACAGCGTTAAATACACGGTCATTTATTCCGTCCTCTTCGGCGCAGCCTCGGTTTTGTACGCACTCTTTAACACCGAGATATTTGCCGATGCGGTGGTATACACCTACGTTGCAATAGGCTTCTGGCTTGCTGCGCACGTAATAGCCCTTATATCCTCTGTTGCAGGCGCGGCAAGGGCAGGGGCAAACGGCGCGGATAACCGTATGGGTGCTATCGTATGCCTTGCGCTTTCTATTATCGTTACCGTATCGTACGGCGCGTTTGCAATATCGGGCGGCGTTTTCGGTCAGGGTAAGGCGCAGCAGGCACGCCCCGTAGCCTTCACGCTTGATGAGGCGCACGGCTACTACGTAGCAACCTCTGCAAATATGGGTAAGGGCGGCACGGTTACCGTCCCCGCAAGCTTCAACGGTAAGCCCGTTGGCGCTATCGATTGCACGCTGCTTGCGGCATCGGGCGTGGATGAGGTCATCATACTTTCCGAAACCGCACCCAAGCTTATCAATACCGAGATGCTTTCAGCGGTTTCCGCCGATATCAGGGTTTCTGCAAAAAAGGCTGCGATGACAGAGCTTGTGCATACCCTTGTAGATATCCGCACGGAGGATTCGCTTTCACTTGCGGGCCGCATCGTCCCCTCGGACCTTGCAGCGGATGAGGTGTACGTTACCTTTGCCTACTCGCTTGATACCCTTGATCTTATAGGCGAGCTTATGCCCGTATGGATCGCAAAGAAGGGAACAGAGTTTGATCTTTCCTTTGCATCCGATATCTCCTACGTATTAAACTCCGACCGCAACAAAGTCGGAGG
>JAZRLU010000101.1:0-2445 GCA_045647045.1 Eubacteriales bacterium | reverse complement strand
TGCCGCGCCTTATGGTTGCAGGATCGGGGGGAGCAACCTCACCGTCTGCCGCCGCTTCACCGAATATATACTGCTTTACCGATGCGGAAGGATAAGCCACCATAGCATCCCACAGATCCTCTGCCGTGGTTGCCCTATCGGGGGCAATGGTTGCGGAGAACTCAAGAAGCGTTGCGAAAAGAGTTTCGCGGTTGTGGCGCGTTTCGGGATGCTCCGTATCAAATTTTTCAAATATCTCCGACATTCCCGCAAAATCGAAGCTCCTTGCGCTTGCCTTGCCTATTACGGCATCCAGCTCCTCGCGCACGCCGAGAATTCCGCGAAGCTCGCCGGGAACCATTCTCATCGGCGGTCTGTAATTATTGAGCACCGTAAACAGCCTTGGAAGATAATCCTCAAAGGTTGCCTCTGTTCTGCCCTTCTCCTTTGCATCCGCATAGGTCTTTTTAAGCAGATTTGAGAGAAGAACGCTGTATTTATTAGCCATATGTGCCTCCTGTAAATTTATTATATATTTTATTTTACACACCATAGCGCGCAAAGTCAAGTTTTATGGCGTTTTTTGGGAAAATAGACAATAAAAATCGTAAAATATGCTACAAAAATCCCACCGCTTTTCCTTTACGGATAGCAGGTAAGGCACTAAAAGAAAAAACAGGTGAAAGCGCCATATGGCACCGTCACCTGCTTATTATTTATACAAGGCTGCAGCGAGCCGACATCAAAGCTTATCGTAATAACGCTCTGCGGTTATTACACCGTTATTAACGTTAAGACGGCATATACGTGCGGTGCGGTTATCACCGCCGTCAAGCCTGGGATCGGGGGGAATATCTCTGCCGTGGTAAATGCAATAATACTCACCGTCCACCTCTATAACGCTGTTATGACCCGTGCCTGCCTCAAAATCGTTCTTTGCGATAAGGGGAGTGTAGGTATTGGGATCGGGATACTTAACGAAATCGATATTGGTAAGATCCTTTTCATCTGTTTTAGAAACCGCATATCCGAGATAGTAGTACTCGTTCTGATAGCAGTTGCCTGAGTAGATCACGTAATGATATCCGTCCTTTTCAAAGTAGAACGCGCCTTCAAGGGTGTGCCAATGCTGGCCCTCTTTGAATCTGTTGCGCATAAAGATCTCCTCGTCTATAGTGGGAACTACTACGCGCTTGGGGTTGCCCGCTACGGTGAAGGGATCTGACAATTTGTCAACTGCTATGTACGTTCCGGCGCGGTCTGCCTCATAATCGTTCGTTGAATAGAATATGAAAAGTCCTGCCTCGTTTTTAACTACGTGAGAGTCTATGGAGAAGGGTGCGATAAGCGCCTTTGCATCACCGAAGGGACCTGCAGGGCTATCCGATACCGCTACGTGCATCGTTTGATCGTGGGGATCGTCAGAGCTCTCATCCACAAACGAAACGTACATATAATACTTGCCGTCAAGCATTATAACGCTGGGTGCCCAATACTCCTTATTTCCCTTGCGGTAGAACGCGCGGCCAAGGTACTGATACTCACCCGTAAGAGTGGGCGCAGAGTATACGTGCACGCCCTCTACACCGGATGCGTAAATGTAAAACTTACCGTCTCCACCCTTCAAAATGAAGGGATCGGCGTGAGAATTATACCAACCCTCATTGTACTGTATAAGCTTCATTTGATATTTCCCTTTTTGTAAATATAAGTTTACTTTTTGCACATTATAAGCGCATTTTTTTCTTGTAACCGGTGGGATTTACCCGTATTTTTGGGGTAAAGCTGAGCCGTTATATCGGCGCCGCGCCCCGTGGGTGCGGATAAAATAATACCCCCGAGGCGTGCCGTTTTTTCAAAGAATGAGCTTGCAATTAAAGAAGGCTCTTGTAAAGCTCGGTGATCTCCTCAACCGAGGTCTCTCTGGGGTTACCGGGGCGGCAAGCATCTGCATATGCACTCTCTGCAAGGAATGCAAGATCCTCTGCCTTAACGATATCCTTAAGGTCGGCGGGAATGCCTACGTCTGCGGAAAGCTTCTTTACAGCCTCAACAGCTGCACGGCGGTATTCCTCAACGCTCATATTCTCTACGCCCTCAACGCCCATAGCTGCTGCGATGTACTTATACTTGTCACCCGTCATAGGAGCGTTGTACTCCATTACGGTGGGAAGGATTATAGCGTTTGCAATACCGTGGGGGGTATCGTAAAGCGCGCCGAGAGGATGTGCCATAGAGTGAACTATACCAAGACCTACGTTAGAGAAGCCCATGCCTGCAACGTACTGACCGAGAGCCATTCCCTCTCTGCCCTCTGCCTCGCCGTTTACTGCGCCACGAAGCGACTTTGCAATAATTCTGATAGCTTCAATGTGGAACATATCCGAGAGAGCCCAAGCTCCGCCTGTGATATAGCCCTCGATTGCGTGAGTAAGTGCGTCCATACCGGTAGCGGCGGTAAGTCCC
>JAZRLU010000100.1:0-2206 GCA_045647045.1 Eubacteriales bacterium | reverse complement strand
ATTCGCTTACGAATACAGTTTTGGTGGTATCAAGCACCTGGCGCTTGGAGTATACGGGATTTCTGTGAAGCTGATCCTTAATGATGCCTGCATCGAGCTCATCGAACACCTTTGCAAATGCCTCGGGATCCTGCGTGTAATCGTGCACGTCAAACGCCGCGCCGATCTGCGCACCGCTTGTTGTATATGCGGGAACGTAGCCGCTGTTTGTGATAACGGGACGTGTGGGATCTACCGCACGGGTTACGTTATAGATCATAAGGGGTATTTCGTTGGGCATACGCGATCCGTCGGGCTTATCCCACGTTTCATTGAGGGGGCACCAGCCGATAACGGAGGGGTGCGCACGGTCACGGTCTATTTCCTCAAGCCACTCGGGAAGGAAGCTATAGATATTTTCAAGCTTGGTGTGGTTCCATCCCCAGTTGCCTGCCTCGCCCCAGAGCATATAGCCAAGCTTATCTGCGTGGTAGAGGAATCTCGGCTCGAATACCTTTTGGTGGAGTCTTGCACCGTTGAAGCCGAGGGACATAGAATCTACGATATCCTTTTTAAGCGCCTCATCCGTAGGAGCGGTGTATATACCGTCGGGATAGAAGCCCTGATCAAGAACGAATCTGCCGAACACGTACTTACCGTTAAGGAAGAAGCCCTCCTTGTTCATAGCAACAGAGCGAAGACCGAAGTAGGCATCCACACTGTCGCACACGGTATCACCGTCACAAATTTCAAGCTTTACGTCATAAAGCCTGCCTGCGCCGATCTCCCAAAGGTGACGCTCCTTAAGCGTAGATGAAAGGCTTACCGTCTCAGAATCAACACGGGTGCTTACCTTTGCCATTTCCCTGCCCTCATAGGTAACGGTTGCGGTGAGGGTTTTGCCGTACGCCTTTTCGCTTACCTTAACGTCAAGGGTGAAGGAGGGTGCATCGATATCAACGCTTACGCCGTAATTTACAACGTGCGCAGGATCAACCGCCTCCATCCATACCGTCTGCCAGATACCCGTGGTACGTGTATAGAAGCAACCGCTGGAAGCGAATCTTACAGACTGCTTACCGGAGAACTGCTTGCCGCTGCGTACGTCGTCTATCGCCTCAACAGCGATAACGTTCTCGCCCTCGCGGAGTGCATCGGTTATATCTGCCGAAAAGGGAGTGTAGCCGCCCATATGGGTAGCAACCTTTTTGCCGTTTACGTAAACGTTAGTCTCCCAATCGCAAGCGCCAAAGTGGAGTATTACGCGCTTACCCGCAAATTCCTCGGGCACGGTGATTGCTCTTCTGTACCATACACAGTTCATATAGTCGGTGTTTCCAATGCCGGAAAGCGAGCTTTCGGGGCAGAAGGGCACTGTTATTTTGGACTCAAAGGGAAAGCTTCCCTTGTAATCAAGATCCTTACCGGAACGGGAATTGTCTATCTTGAAATCCCACTCACCGTTAAGGCAGATCCAACCCTCTCTTACAAGGTTGGGGCGCGGATATTCACATCTGGGCATTGACTGATTGTTGATCATCTTACGTACCTCTCATAATTTAATTAGCGTTTTATTTTATTGTTTTTAAAGAACTGATATAGGTAGCACGGTATCATACCGTTGTAGAGTTTTTTAACCTTATCGGCACTTCTGCCGTAAAGGCGCTCAAAGCCCTTGTGCGAGGTTATTATGTACGCCTGCCAAGGCTCAAGGGATCTGAAATGCGATCCCATCTTGCGGTACAAGTCCTCTGCCGACTTAAGGTCGAGAAGCCTTTCTCCGTACGGGGGATTTGTAACTATGGTAGCACGGCGCCCCGGTGCATCAATATCAAGCGCATTTGCAACGAAGGCGGTAACCGTGTCGGAAACTCCCGCTATTTTGGCATTGCGCTTTGTAAGCTCCACAGCCGCAGGATCGATATCCGAGGCAAAGACCTCAAAGTTGTTTTTAACCTCCAGATCCAGTGCCTCCTCACGCGCTTCGGCAAAGCGGCGCTTGCCTATAAAGGGGAAATCCTCTGCAGCAAAGCGGCGAAGCTTACCGGGGGCAATATTGCGCATCATCATAGCCGCCTCTATGGCTATTGTGCCGCTGCCGCACATAGGATCCCAAAACAGAACGTCCTCACGCGGGCGAGAGGTGCGCGCTATTGCGGCGGCAAGGGTTTCTCTTATCGGTGCCTCGTTTGCATCCTTACGGTATCCCCTTTTGTGCAGGGGCGTG
>JAZRLU010000099.1:0-4593 GCA_045647045.1 Eubacteriales bacterium | reverse complement strand
GGCAAACATCATTAAGCGTAGCCGTAAGGTATTCTAAACGAAGGCTGCACGCCGGGCTCTATAAGGCTCCCTCCGGGAGGGAGCTGGCGCCGTAAGGCGACTGAGGGAGCATGCGAGTAGTCTTATGTATGAAGCCGTTAGGTATTCTAAACGAAAGCTGCACGCCAAGCTCCTTCCACCACCAAAGGCGGTCCCCCTCCCTCCCGGATGGAGGCTTGGAGAATGCGAGAAGCTTTGATTACGTAGCCGTTAGGTATTCTAAACGAAGGCTGCACGCCAGGCTCCTTCCACCGCAAGCGGTCCCCCTATCCCCGGTCAGTCGCGTGTCGTAAGCTATCGCCTGCGCATAGCTCGGCTCTGCTCACTCGCGCTTTGTGACCGCCGTTCGCAAAAAACGCTTATTAACCGTTTTTAGCTTCACTACCTCCCGGATGGATGGAGGCTCTAAAAACTTTAAAATATTTTATATATATATTACCCCCGCCGGTGATCGGCGAGGTGCAATTTTTTCTTGTTTTTTTCTTATTTTTTGCTTTTTGTTGCAAAAACTATCGAAAAAAGGGCTTTTTGCTTTGATTTTGCTTTCAAAAAGGGGCTATTTGCTCGAAGTATATCATCATTTTTCATGATGATATACTTCGAGATTATTAAAGTAAAATTCGGTCAAAACCGAACGGTTATATGCAAAATTAAATAAAATATTAAATTAAAAAATTAATTCTCGTTGCCCTGGTCGGCATTGTCCTGTGCCGGCTCGGCACTCTGTGCTGCCTGCGCCTTAAGATATTCCTCAATAGCGCGGCGCTTGATCTCCTCCTCATCTGCGGCGCTGATGCCTGCAGGCTGGGGATTTTTCTTTGCGCGCTCTTCAAGCAGAATTACGATAAAGCGGTAAAGCTCGTAAATGAAGAATGCAACAAGGGGAAGCACGATAAACAGAAGGAATCCGAGAGACGAACGGAGGAAGTTGATAGCCGCACCAACACCCGCAAGTCTGAAGCCGCTGTCCTCACCAAGTGAGTAGTAGCCGATAATATCGGTAGCCTTTACGGTATAGGGGTTGTCTCCGATATTGTCTGCAACGTTGTTGGGGTTATCACCCTTGGTAAGGTACTCTGCCTGTCCGGCTGCCTCATCACGGGAAATTACCTCAATAATACGGTGGGTGTTAATGTCTCCGGTCTTGCCGTCACCGTCAATATCGATCGGTGCATAATAGGTGATAACGTCACCTACTCCGAAGTTCATCTTTTGGTTTGCATCAGCCTTGTTCATTATGATAAGGTCGCCTGCGTTAAAGGTGCCCTTCATCGAGTCAGACTGTACCGTTACAAGGCTCTTGCCAAAAAGTGCGGGGATACCGTCGGGTGAGCTTTGCGCTGTGAATACCAATACGGTGATAATGAAGGAGAAGATAACAAATGCCCAAATAAGCACGTTACCAACAATGCCGCCGATCTTTTTAGCCTTTTCTTTGTTAAACGCCATAAAAATTTTTACCTACCTTAAATCCTGTGCCTTCTACGTCCTAAAACTTAAAAGCAAAGGTGGGATTTATTTGGGATATGCTGTAAAATTATTTTTTCTCTTGCTCGGTTACAAAAAACAGGGGGTTATTCTAATATATTATGTGTATGCGCGCGTATTTAAATAGGCAAAAATGGCAAATTAATGCCATTTTTGCACTAAAAAATCAAAATTGATGTCTTATAAAAATTAACCTACCTTGAAACTTACAGAAACATCGAGCCCAACAAGGTTCTTAATGTTATCTGTGTATACATTCGCGTGGTCGCCATCAATGAACACATAAACATCAACTGCTACAACAGTATCGGAATCAAGGTTTGCATGGAGCGCGGTATTTGCTGTTACTTTGCCAGTGGATGCATCATAAGCGTTCGCATTTTTCCAATCAGTAGAATCTTTGGGTACTGCTACAACACTTATACAATTTGCATATTCCTTGCTTGCGGACTCAGCATTTACATCAACAGATGCGAGTTTGAGACCGGTAGCGGGAACGAAACCGTCAGCGATAGTGAAGTAGAATGTTCTCTTCAAAACATATCCATCTGCGGGAGATGCAGTCTTTTTGGTGTCAGCATCCATAACTTCATCATCTCTTTCAGCTGCCGTAGCGGTGTACCATCTAAATTTGCCATTAAGAGCGGCATCATCAATGCCTATGGTGGTCTCATCAAATGCGATAGGAATCAGTACACCTTCGGTGCCGGAAGCTGCGGGAGCTTTGATATCAATAACCTGATAATTGGCTACCTTTACTTCATCTTCAGTATTACCAATTACAAGGAATGTGGTATCTGCTTTTGCAGAAACTATCAGACTGTTCGCAGAAACCTGTGAGTTTGTCGAGAACCATGCGAAGGTTGCAGTAGACATCATAACTGCAGAGATAAGAAGCATGGCAATCGCGGGGATAAGCTTGCGTGTTGCTTTCATTTGTTTTTCTCCTTTATGGAAATTTTATTTGTTTTTTTGTATGTAACCTCGGCAATGCCGAAAAAACAACTAATTAGTGAACGATATTGATAAACATATCGGCTTTTAATTTACCGCCGATAAGCCAGTCAACGCAGTCGGGGTCGTTACCCTCGATCCACATAACAACGGTAAACTTTATAGTCTCTTGCGGTTTAAAATCCTCAATACGTCTGTATACGGCGGTAGATGCGTTATAAAACTCCTGCGTGCCGCGCTCGGGGCCTGTGCCGTCACTCTTTACCTTTGCGTAGTTGGTATACTCACCGTCAACGTAAAGGCGGATGCGTACTGCCTCGTCAAGGTCGTTTGTAATGTTGCTTATGTTTATCGCATATTCCACAGGCACCGCAACGGCACCCGTGTTCTGTAAATAGAAGGTGTATGCTACGTAATTATCCTTACTGTGGTTACCGTCGATCGCATCAAGATTTTCCGGCAGCCATTCCTCCGCAATATTGCTTATCTGCGCATCAATATTTGCATTAAGGTTAGAGGTCTTATTTACCATATCCCTGTTTTCGCACAGAGTAAGACCGTACTTAGTCATCTGGTATTTATCCACGCTTACGGTAAAGCTACCCGTTTGCTTATAGAGTGCTGCTATTATGTAAAGCAAAACGGTAAGCAGGGTAAGCAGGGATACAAGGGTGATACCCACCTTTTTATGTACGCTGTAGTTTTTAGCCTCTTTTGCGGTACGGGCTAAAAAGCGAGAGCGCTTTTCACTGTTTCTTAATGAAGTTATTCTCATTCGTCTGCCACCTCAAACGTTTCGGGTGCGTCGGCAAGTGCCGCTGCATCACGGTCCGCGGTGATAGAGTAGCCCGCACAGCCGATAGACTCGGCAAGCGGAATAAGACCTTCATCACACAGCTCTGTTGCGTAGGGCGTAAGGTTAAGCGACTTAAGCATAAACACAAGGCTTCCCGGCAATGCGGGATCATCCTCGGAAAGGTGGAGCGCAGCCGTGTCAAGAAATGCCATATCAAACGGCAGCTTCTTAAGGCGCAGCACCGGGCAGAAGGGATCGCCAACCTCGCTAACTATAAGCTTAACGCCAAGCTCATGGCACCGCTCAAGCTCGGGTACCAGCTCGTCAAGCTCCTCATACAGTATATCGCTTGATATCTCCAGCGCAAAGCGCGAGAGGTCTACCGCGGGGAATTTTGCAAGCTCCTTCATAATGATATCCGATATCGACTTATTCTTAAGCATTCGCGGATATACGGGCACCGTAAACAGCTCAACCTCCGGCATTGAAGCCATAAGATCGGGCAGCTTATAAAAAAGCTTGTGTATGTGCCTCTCTACCATAGCGTCGCCTACCGCGGTACGCCGCGCAACAAAGCGGTATTGCTTCATCGTAAGCACGCCAAGCTCAAGGCTGTTTACCACAAGAAAAGAGCGGAGCAGCTTCTTTGCAGATCCAAAGATCCGCACCTCTTCAAAGTCAAACACTAACGGCTCAATCCCGCTGGCAAGCGCCGCGTTTGCCGCGTTGGTGTAAAATGACAATGCTCTCTTCCTCCTTCCGTGGCTATTAAAATAAAAAATGCCAATTGCAACTAACCCTTAGTGCAACTGGCTGGCTTAAATTGAAGCCCCTATAGCTTTGCGTCACGCACTTTCGCACGTTTTGCTGATCTATACAAAATCTCGTATCGCTATTATACTCCTTTCCCACCCGTTTGTCAACCCCTATTCGCAAAAAAGTTAACTTTTTGTAAAAATAACGGAAAAAGAGAGAAAACATCGGCGCTTTATATATTAAATAAACATAAGTAATATATTTAACCGAGAGCAAATTTACACCCCAACCTAATCTTTGCGCCGAATGATGACGGCTAACGCCTAATGATGTTTGCCTGCGGCAAATGATGTTGGGCTGCGCCCAATGATGTATCGCCAAAGGCGAAATGATGTTTGCCTATGGCAAATGATGTTGGGCTACGCCCAATGATGACGGCTAACGCCTGATGATGACGCTACGCTAATGATGTGTGCCGTTGGCACATAAAAATACATTGCGAAGCAACATCATTTTGAGCGAAGCGAAAAACATCATTACGAAGTAACATCATATTTGCA